>PIVQ01001718.1 GCA_003354055.1 Desulfobacteraceae bacterium
CGGCATCTGCTGGTCTGAGACCACCCATTTTGACTGGGAAGAATATGATAAAATCGTCATGAACGGCGGTATTATCAGTGCTGATTCACCATGGTTCGGAAGTTTTGCCATTGTTTCAAAAAAATATTTAAACGTAAACTTTCGGTTTGGATATCATTTTGTAATCTTAGATACCATCTGCGTAACGGACAAAGAGGACAACTATATCCTTTTCAGATTTTCAGGCGGTGGGGGCAGTCCTGCCGGCCGTAAACTTCGGGCCAGTTTTATTAAAGGGGTTTTGGAACGGTTCAATTTTACCGTCACGGTTACATCGGACCTTGTTGATGCCCAACTCAAGCAGATGTCCTTTAACAAAACAAAGGAAAACCTGGACATGGTCGGCAGACTTTTAGGCACGACAAAACTCATGGATATGTATCTTAAAGACTATTCAGACCTGGATAATTTAATTGATGAATTTTTAGAAGGACGGTACGATTTTCGGCCGGTTTTAAACAAGAGATGAGAAGAAAGTTTTTTATAAAATGCCTCTGTATCCTGTAACATGGATCACTGAAAATCTGGCTGTAGGACATGCCCCCATGTCCTATGCCCAGCTTGATACGATAAAAGCCCACGGTATTGATGCCATTGTAAACCTTTGCGCTGAATTCAGCGACCTGCATGAAATTGAGGCCTCGGCAGGTTTTGAGGTCTATTA
>PIVQ01000860.1 GCA_003354055.1 Desulfobacteraceae bacterium
CTGGCCTCAATGAATTGAGGATCAAGTTCCACCGCCTTGGAAAACCTGGAATATGCTTTCTTATAGTTTTTCATTTTCATGGCGGTCCTGCCCAGCATGAAATAGGCTTTTGAAAATTTCGGATCAATCTGGGCAGCGTTTTTAAACTCAAGTCTTGCCTTTACATATTCACCCTTTTCAAACAGGGCTTCCCCTTTGTTGAAAAACTTGAGTTTCTTATCTTCCAGATTGTTACACCCTGTAAGAACCAGTAAAAGGATAGTCAGTAAAAGGACTGACGATGCAAGGCTCCGTTTTTTTTCTCTTTCTTTGTTCATATGCAACTCCTTTTGAGTTTTCTGATTTGAATTTATTTGATTTGAAATACCGCAAACAAAGCACCGCCCTTAAAAAAATACCCCCCTGAAAACCACAACCCCTAAAACGGCAATGCAGAAGGTTTCAAAAACTTTGCTCTCGCCCCTTAGTTCGCCCATTAAAACATCCAGGCAAAAAAACAGGACAAGTGCTTTGGCAATGGTTGTACCGGCCCCATGGGACTGCCAGTGAAACGTCGGAAGATTTGGAAAAATTATTACCACAATAAATATCAGAATATCCATTGTGGTAATTTTGAGGCCCTGTCGCCTTTTGGTAAGTTTCATGGTTAAAAGTGCAAATATGACAAGGACAATAAATGCCGCATTGTTTATCTGAAACCACCCGGTATCAAACCAGAACCCCGGGTTAATTCCCGCAAGATACAAAATTAACGGGATAACAAGAATAATGGCAAACCGCAGTACATTGCGTTTATGGAGCTGCCCCCGGAAACCCGAGGCCAGAATCAAACAGATCAGACAAAGGGCGATTACTGAAAGATACAAAGGGATTTTTTCAGGGATCATGCACTGAAAAACCAAAACCAAGGGCAATCCAAACCGGACAACGGCAAAACTGATCCTTATAGGTGCCTTTGTACTTTTTAATTTTTCAATCCATTTTGGATTTTGAATAGTCCTCTTAAATTGCCACTTTTTCCGGTCGGCAAACCCAAATACCCCCAGAATGAGTGTTGAGAGCAGCGTAAATAAAAGGATATGAACCCATCCGGAGGAAAACCGGAAAATAAAGGCAATGGATAAAAAGCAGGCCTGGATAATATAGATAATCAATACGGCCTGGGCATGGGAAAATCCAAAGCCCAACAGTCTGTGGTGGAAATGATTCTTGTCGGCTTTAAAGGGGGATACTCCTTTTTTTACCCGCTCCACCATGACCGATACGGTGTCAAGTATGGGAAACCCTATCAGGGGAAGGGACAGTATTCTGGAATAGGGGGTGTTCTCCTGGGTTATAAAAAGGACAAATACCACCGATAAGAACCCCAACAACTGACTGCCGGCATCCCCCATAAAAAGTACGGCCGGATATGTATTGTATCGCAGGAACCCTGCTATTGCCGCAACAACGGCAATGGACATCAGGGCAACCACACCGTTTTCGCATCTGTAGGCCAGAAAGGCTACGATAACAAAACTGAGCATTGATATCCCGCCTGCAAGACCGTCCAGTCCGTCTGAAAGATTAATGGCGTTTGTCACTCCCACAATGACAAAAAGGGTTAAGGCAACGGAAACAGGGAAGGGCAGTATAAAATCTTCGTACCCATAGATTTCGATACATTTTATTCTTACCCCTCCCCAGAAGACGACACACAGGGCTGCAAAAAACTGGGGGATTATCTTTTGTTTGAAATTCATGGATCTGATATCATCAACCAGACCGAAAAGCACAATAACATTGGCTCCCATAAATACCCCGGTGACAAAATCATCCCTTGGAACCCACAGCAATAACGGTATGAAAGCTCCGATAGCCATGGACAGGCCGCCGGTTTTCGGCATGGGCTGCACATGAACTTTCCTTGCATTTGGTTCATCCACAATGTTCATCCGGAATGCCACTCTTTTAAGTACCGGTACAAGGGCGATGGTCAGGAGCAAAGAGAGTATAAACACGGTAAACATGTACATTTGATGTGAATAATTCATCATTTGATTGATCATTTAAGTGGGCAGGAACTGGGAAAGAACCGGCATCATCTCCTGAATAAAAGTTTCAAGTCTTAATTGCGCATTTTCAAGGGTTTCATCGGGATAAACATGGGAGATCACCCGCACTAAAGCACCATCGGTTCTCCTTTGTGTCAGGGCATCCCAGAAATTGAACCACTTCATTTCATAGGCATTGGTAAGATTGCGGCCCCTTGAAGGAAACCAGTAAAAAGAAATCTGCTGCTTCCCCCCTTTTTTAATTATTGCCAGGTTCACAGGAAGTTGGCTTTGATTATCAGATAAGGGAACAAAAGATTTGCCTGCCTGTTTAAATTCCCAGCCGCCGCCTCTAAAGCAGGATGAAGGGGAATGAATGGATTCTCCTTTTCTCTGGCTGTCATAAAAGGCCACATAAAAATCGATGCTTTTTTCCTGATCATCATGAAAATCCATCATGATATATTCGGTGAAATCTAGTTTTTCGATGAATTTTACATCCATCGTTTTTTTTATTCCATCCCATTTTCCGATCCGGGACGGAAAGTCAGCAAAACTCCTTTTCATTGGAATGGCTTCACGAAACTCAATACCCCGGGAAAAAAGGAGTGTCAGTCCGATTAGTATAACCGACAGGACAAATTGGGGCTGCTTTAAACCGGGCCCGACCTTTTTTTCTTTGGTCTTTTTTTCAACCATAGTTCCGGGAACAGGTTTAATAGGAGCACTTGGAAAGACTCTGTCCATGATCCATATTTCCAGCAGGAGAACGGCAATGGTAAACATGAAAATCAGCCACCCTTCAAAATCATGGAAAAACCCTTCCACAACGCTGGAACCGAATTTTTCAGACAGGATGCCTGTCAAGGCGAT
>PIVQ01000861.1 GCA_003354055.1 Desulfobacteraceae bacterium
CCGGATTTCAGCCAGACTTTATCCGCCAACGGGCTTGAATTAAAGCGGGAAAAACTTTTGATCTGCCAGATCAATTTAGGTCTAGTTTGCAACCAGGCCTGCAAACACTGCCATCTGTCTGCAGGGCCTAAGCGCAAAGAACTTATGGATCTTCCAACCATACGTCAGGTAGCTGATTTTATCGTTGAGACCGGTGTGGACACAGTTGACATCACAGGTGGGGCACCGGAAATGAATCCTTTCCTTCCCGTTCTCATGGATCTTGTGGCTGAACAGGGCAAAAAAATGATTCTAAGGTGCAATTTGTCTGCACTGTATGATATGGACTCCAGGGCTGTGCAAAAACGACTGATTCGTCACCGTGTCAATGTGATTGCATCTCTGCCGTCTTTAAATGTCAATCAGACAGACGGCCAGCGGGGAGATGGTATTTTCAGCAAGAGCATGGATGCATTGAGACAGCTTAATGATCTTGGATACGGCAGTCCCGGTTCCGATCTTGAACTGGATCTGGTTTCCAATCCGGCAGGGGCGTTTATGCCAAGCCCCCAGGCCTCAACTGAAAAAAGGTTTAAAACTATTCTAAAGGACAAATGGGGGATCGATTTTAACCGCCTCTTTACCTTTGCCAATATGCCCCTTGGCCGGTTTGAAACCTGGCTGAAAAAATCCGGAAATTATAACGGCTATCTGACCATGCTCCATAAGGGGTTCAATCCCTGTACCCTCACGGGTCTGATGTGCAGATCCCTGGTATCTGTCTCCTGGAACGGGTTTTTATATGATTGTGATTTTAATCTGGCAGCAGATATCCCTCTGGGGAACTCACCCACACATATCAGTCAGGTGACTTCCAGAACGTTCTATAACAGAACAATTGCAACGGGAACACATTGCTATGCCTGTACTGCCGGATCCGGCTTCACCTGAGGGGGAGCCATTGACATTCCCGGTTAGGGAATAAAGCTCCCCTCCAAGGGGATATTAGGGGGAAGAGGTGTTGCCTGACCGGAAAACGGTCAAGATCCCAACTGGGTCAGGTGTCTGTTTTAAGCCGTTTGCTGAGAACCAGAACAGGATCATCCCCATATCCGGCCGATTTATAGAATTCAATGACCCCGGTATTGGTCTTCCTGACCATGAGGTTAATTTTGGGACAGCCCTGATCTGCAAGAAGCTTCTCCCCATGCCGTATCAACATTCCGGCCACCCCTTTTTTTCTGAATTCAGGCGTCACGCCCAGATAGTAGAACCAGCCCCTGTGACCGTCATATCCGGCCATGGATGATCCAATCACCTGATCATCCAGCAGGGCGAGATAAAAAAAATCCGGAGAATCTTTGAGTTTTCGTTCAATATCTTTTTTAGGATCATTCCAGGGAACGGTTAATCCGCTTCTATTCCACAGGTCAATCACCTGGTTTTGGTATTGATCTGAATAGGATGAGATGGTCACGGCTTTGTCCAGAGGCAGAAGGCTTTTTTCCATGAAAACACTTAAGGGATCTTCCGCGTAACTGCCAAAAGGTGGAATTTTTTCAAATCCGGCTATCTGGTAAAGGGTAATGGCTGCTGTCTGGTGAATACCTGTTTCCAGGCGGACCAGTAAAAGATCCCGGCTTATGACAAGATGCTCAAGGCTTTGAAGTATTTTGCCTGCGAGACCTTTTCTACGATGGGCTTTGGGAATATACATCCGTTTGATTTCCCCGTACCCTTCCATTATTTTAACGGCACCAATACCGGCAAGCGTACCATCAACTCGTACGCCCACCATGATGACATTTTCCTGCATCAGGGTTTTAAGTCCATCCAGATGATTGCTCTCAGAGGGATAAAGCGCACTCTGGTAGGTGTCCAAAGATTCAATCAATTCCCGTACATCTTCAGCATCAGGACTTACCTGGTCAATTTGCATGTCTACGATTTGCATATCTGAGATTTCCATGGGGTTAGCTTGCCTTAACAACCATATTCTTACCCTTTGCCTTAGCCTGGTAAAGCGCTTTATCCGCCCTTAATAAGAAGGTATCCAGAGTTTGACCGGATTGATATTCGGCAATGCCGCAACTGATGGATACTCTTTTCAAGGTATCTGCTGTTTTCGGTGTCGCGTCAAAATCATGGGAAACAACAGCCTCTCTTAGCCGTTCTGCCACCTGACTTGTAATCTCAAGGTCATTTTGGATCAGCAGGATAAACTCATCGCCACCCCAACGGACCAGAATATCCTGAGCCCTTATCGTCTGCACAGCAATCGCTGCCACACCTTTGATTACATGATCCCCCATAAGATGCCCCAGGGTGTCATTTACCGTTTTTAAATGGTCGATATCAAACAAGACCATACACATCGGATTATTACTGCGCCGGTTCATCTGGGTCATATACCTGAACCGCTGTTTAAATTCATTCCGATTAAAGGCACGGGTCAAGGGGTCGACCATCGCCATGGTTTCAAGTTTTTTCTGAAAAAAATTGATCGCAAGGGTTGCAAAAATCAAGGTGAAAAGCGTGATGATGATACTGAAATAAATATTTTTATAAAAAGTGGTCTTAATGGATTTCATGGCGGAGGTTTCATCCTGTTCAACCATTAGAAACCATCCCAGCTCAGTCACATATCTGGAGGTAAGCAGAATATGCCGATTTTCGCTGTCATATTCAAAAAATGCAGGACTATCAATATTCTCAAGAACTTGTGCGGCCAGGTCAGAAAGCCCCGGGGTTTGATAAATGGACTGGGTTTCAATCTTTGCTTTATCTGTATGAACCTGGATAAGACCATTGGGATCAACCATGTATACACTTCGATTGTACTTACCCTGGTAGTCGTCGAGCAGGGTGGCAACACGGTCAAAATCGAGGCCGACGCCGACAATACCTAAGAATTGTCCGTCATAGTC
>PIVQ01000151.1 GCA_003354055.1 Desulfobacteraceae bacterium
ATGACTTTTAATACAATCCACTGCTCATTGGTTATATTGAATCCCTCCTCCTTTAAAACCTTATTTAAAAGCGTTTTCAAATACCAATTTGTTCTGCCTATGGCATACCCAAGTGAATTGTAGTTTTTATTCGTTGTCATATCTCGTTTTCTATCCTGCCCTCATATAGTTGTTACGCCAACTATATTTATATCAACTATGTTTGTCAAGTGCTTTTAAAATCTGTAATCGGTCATTATAGAGGCTAACTTGATGTACACATAGGGGTCAGCAAAAAAATCCCCTGTGGTAAAACTGCTGCCCCGGCTGAACAAGATCATCCACGCCCTTGTAGAATACAGTACTTTGGAACGCATTGCCGATTCCTATTTCAGATGATACGCTGTCTTACCGTAGTGTCGGGCACAGCTTGTCGTTATTTTAACAAGATTGAGAGCAAAATGATGATGAACTAGCAAAAGATCAAGTAATTTTGGAGCCGATCCTAAGTCACTCAAAAACTGGAGGGGACGTGTCAAAAATATCAAATATACCAAAGAAAAATAATTTTATTGTTAAGGCCGTTAGAGGAACATTGGAGCACCGGGCTACATGGCTTTATCTGATATTAAAAGAGGTGGAAGAAAAAGGGATTGCCTGGGAAGAGGTCGGGCCACCTGCCATTAGGGTTTGCGGCAACATGCACGGGAAGGATCTGGTGGATTTGAGCGAGACCAGAAGTTTAAAAGGGCTGAAAAAGAAGCTTTTCACCATACCTGCCCAAATGATATTTGAAATGAAAATTTTAAAAGCCACCGACGATGAGCTGTGGATAGATTTTGGGCACTGTCCGCTGGTGGCTGCCTGGCAGAAGCTTGGCTGCAGTGATGAAGAAATTTCAAGGCTTTGCGATATTGCCATGGAGGGCGACAGAGGCATTGCAGAGAATTTCGACGGGACCCTGGAACTGGGAGAGACCATTTCAAACGGGCACAGAAAATGCGAACTTCGATTTCAAAAATAACAAGGGAACATATTGTTATACTTTTTGTTGTCACGGCATTATCAATGTTGGCATTCTCAGGTATAATTTCCAGAACCCGACTTGACAAGTATGTACCGAAAAACAGAGATGAGGCAGAAATCATCGCCTTAATAAAAAAATTTCATAGAGCGAAAAACGAATATAATCTTAACACCTATTTGGCCTGCTTGAGTGACAATGGGGAATTTATGTTCGCAGGTTCAATAATGGCGTCAAAAAAAGAGCTGGAAAAATTGCTTCCACCATTCTGGGCAGATCGGAGAGGCAATGGTCAGCTCACTCGACCTTCATCCCGTGAGGAATTAAATGGCAATTTCTTTAGCGGGAACCTCTATGATCCTGTCATTATTGTGGAAAACGATAAGGCCAAAGCTGTCATAACTTTTATGACGCCCATAGTACGCTGGACAACAAAATTATTCCTCGATTTCCAACAACAGAATGGTTCCTGGCTCATCTGCAAATTAGAATGGGATATGGGATAAGGCGTGGCATCAAATTAAAATCGCCCGTGTAAAGATGAGGTGCCTATGTGGATAGCTCCCCCTCGCAAATGCCACGCCAACTACCTGGGAGGTTTATTTTTGATACGCCGCCTAATACGATTTAAAAGCAAACAATTATTAAGAAAATCATTGAGTTACACCTTGACCGGCAGGGCGTTTTTGGATTATAACGGCGGTTATATTTTTTTTATATACTTATTACTTTGGAACGATCATGAAACCTAAAATAGATAAAATCAGTTTTATTTCAATACTAATTATACTTTGCCTAATATCGATACCCGGCTTCTATGTCTATTATTTCACTGACTCGCAAAATGACAACTTATTTCAGGAGGCAGGCCTGAGAGAAGCGTATCCCGAATTTCAGGAAGAGTCCAAAATTTTTGACAAACGGATAGTATTAAGAAAAGACAAAAGTATAACTGTGAACAAAAGTAAGCTGGTTTTCAAAGGCTTAAAAGATAAAGTGATTCATCTGGATGTCTATTTGCTCGATTTTGATCCGGAATCTGCTTATCCCCACTATATTTCAAAGGCAGATGCCCTTAAAGGAGTCCGTCTCGGAGATTCAACATTCCAGCTTTTAAAAGTAAATAATAAAACATTGCAGTTGAAACTTGTTGATCTGTATAAGTCATAACAAATTCTCCTGCCAACCCGCGGACCGGCCCAACTCCATTTGACAAACCTGTAAAAATACATAATAATTTCATCCTTTTAAATCAGGGTGGCACAGTTTAAGGTCAGTCTAGTGACAGATAATGAATACAGATAAACAGGATAAACAAATAGTGGACCCCATCGAAATTGATGATGATCAGGACACGCTGACAACCATACGGCACTGCATACCGATCTTAGAACAAATTGCAGATCGGTCAGAACTCCTGGCAAAATTACCGGAAACAGACCGCATTGCTTTGCTTGCTGCGGCAGGAAAAATTTCCAGGCCTGATCCTGCGGAAATCAAGAAGCGGAACAAGGATAAAAAACAGCTTAAACGCCGTGCCATTGTTGAGAAAGAGCGACGGCTGAGGGCAGCCACCGGTATTAGAAAAGCCAGAGAAGCCACGGTATTTACCGCGCCTTTGCAGCTCGCAAGTCCTGTTCCGGTAACTGAACAGACCGGCCAGACCCTTGAGTCTCCCCGGAACTGCTATGTGTGCAAGGCAGAGTTTAAGCAGGTGCATCATTTCTACGATACCATGTGCCCTGAATGTGCCGAGTTCAACTATCAGAAACGCTTTCAGACAGCGTCCCTTAAGGGTCAGGTGGCCCTGATTACAGGGTCCCGTCTTAAAATCGGATACCAGGCCACTTTGTTGATGCTCAGAGCCGGGGCAAAAGTCATTGCCACCACCCGATTTCCCAAGGATTCCGCTCTGCGGTTTTCAAAGGAAAACGATTTTTCAGACTGGGGCCACAGGCTCCAGGTTTACGGCCTGGATCTGAGACATACGCCGAGTGTGGAGCTTTTCTGCGATTATATCAAGGACACTTACCAGCGGCTGGATATCCTGATCAATAATGCCGCCCAGACCGTCCGCCGCCCCCCTGGATTTTACGCCCATCTCATGGGTAATGAAACCAAGGACACGGAACTTCTGCCTGAAAATGCCCAGACGCTTCTTGGGCAGCACCAGAACTGCATCTCCCAGTTGGAATTCGGCGAGTCACTGCAGATCGGCGGGTCACAGAATATCGGCAAGGAAAAAGCGTTGCCCGTGACCTGGAATGGGTCTGCACCGGGTGTGGGTCTGCGCATGTCTGCCCAGCTGTCCCAGGTTCCCTATTCCTATGATCATTCCCTGGATGTGCCGGAGGTCTTCCCTACCGGCAAACTGGATGCCGACCTGCAACAGATGGACCTTCGAAAGACCAACTCCTGGCGGCTGCGGCTCGGAGAGATTCAGACATCTGAAATGCTGGAGATCCAGCTAGTCAACTCAGTGGCCCCCTTTGTGCTCTGCAACCGCCTGGCAGAACTGATGAAGCAGGATGATACCGGGCAAAAACATATGGTGAATGTCTCTGCCATGGAGGGCAAGTTCCTGAGGTTTAAAAAGGGCAGCCGCCATCCCCATACCAACATGGCCAAAGCCGCTTTAAATATGCTCACCCACACGGCAGCCAGTGACCTGGCCAAATACGGTATATACATGAATGCCGTGGACACGGGCTGGGTGACGGATGAAGACCCGGCAGTGCTGGCCAAGCGCAAACAGGACTTTCATGATTTTCAACCCCCTCTGGATATTGTGGACGGGGCGGCCAGAATCTGCGACCCGTTTTTCCACGGGATTCTTTCGGGAAAACACTGGTGCGGAAAATTTTTAAAGGATTATTTCCCCATTGACTGGTAGGTTGACTGACAGGAGGTGAACCATGGCATCTTATTGGGTGTTTGTAACGTTGGCGGCAATAACGGTAACAAGTCCCGGGCCGGGTGTGGTATTAACCCTGTCCAATTCAATTCGTTACGGATTTTCAAAAACACTTGGCGGTATTGCGGGCATTGTATTCGGAACCCTTATTGTTGCAGGACTTTCAGCAACAGGTGTCGGGGTCATCCTGGCAACCTCATCCCTGATGTTTTCAATCATGAAATATCTTGGTGCGGCCTATCTGATCTATTTAGGTATCAAATCATGGCGGAGCGCCCCTGTGACGCTTTCAATGAAAACCCATTATAAGAACAACCACAGGCACAGGTTCCTGGAAGGACTTCTTATCCAGACCACCAACCCCAAAGCGGTTGTCTTTTTCATGTCCATTTTTCCTCAATTTGCCGATGTGACGCCGGATTATCAAACGACATTTTCTCTGCTGGTGGCCACCTATTGCAGCCTGGTACTAATGATCCACATGTGCTATGCCCTGATGGCCGGATATGCTAGGAAGAGGCTCGCAACTCCGAAGGCCGGCCGCATGATGAACCGGATCAGCGGTGGTACATTCATGTGTTTTGGTATCGGACTTGCTTCTGCAAACAGGTAGCGTTAACCGGCCCGCCGGCGGTTTGACTTGCAGGCACTGAACTGCGCAAGCCGGGGAAAGCATTTACACCCTGAAAAATCAGGTGGCTACAACATGAAACTTGGCATTGCAAAAAAACTCTTTATCTTCTTTTTCTTCTTTATTCTGATCTTTTACGGAACAGTGTTTGATCTGTTCATAAAAGTTCAGGAGATGTCAAGATCATCGGCCCGGATTGTCAGCATCAACAATCAAATTGCCGCCCTGTCCGAGAATCTCCAGGACAACCTCCTTGATATGGATGCCAACATTAAAAAGTTCAGGCTCCTGAAAAAAGACATATACTTTGAATACTTTGAAACCGCCAGAAAAGCCTACACCGGCGACCTGAACCGGATCATCAACCGGGATACCGCCCACAGCGGTCTGTCGGCAGCCCCCTGGCTTGACATTCACCAAGCCTATACCGATCAAACCGACTTCCGCTCAAAAGACGTTATAAAGAAGATGGCAGGACAATGGATAGAAGAGCCATTGATGACCCAATGGATGGATGCCATTGCCAAAGCCCGGAAACACAACGACTCTCAAATCGAGCAGGCCCTGATTCGGATAAACGATCAGAGCCGGCAGGTGATGCAGAACGCTGTGATCGGATTCGGCATATCTATCTTTATGGGAATATTCGGGATCCTCTTTATTACAAAATCCATGCTCTCGCCTTTAAAAAAACTAAAATCTGGGTTGAAGCATGTTTCCGACGACAATTATACCCATGAGATTTCCATAGACGCAAAAGACGAATTCGGAGAACTGGCCGCAACCTTTAATGACATGAACCGGCAGCTCAAGGCGGATGAAGAAATCCGGGATGATTTTATTGCCACCCTGAGCCATGAAATCCGAACCCCCCTTTCATCTATCCGTGAATCCGTGAATATGATCACGGAGGAACTGCTGGGGCCGGTGAATGAAAAACAGAAAAAATTTCTAAACATTGCCGGAGATGAAACGACCAGGATCACAAGTCTTTTAAACCATCTTCTGGACACCTCGATGCTGCCCACAGGGGAGGAGAAACCTGCGCCTGTTCCACTGGATCCGAATCTATTGGCCGGCAAGGCTGTCCAGCGTCTTTCCGCCACGGCCAAGTCCTGTGATATCACCATGGCATGCCGAACGCTAAAAGATGCCCCCATGATAATGGGCGACCAAAAAGAAATCATGCAGGTGCTCATGAATCTTCTGGGCAATGCCATAAAATTTTCAGATGAAAAGGGCCGTGTGAATATCCGGCTGTCAAAGGGGCCGGGAAATGGATTTTTAACATTTAACATTTCAGATAAAGGCCCTGGCATCCCGCCTGAAAAACAGAGCCTGATTTTTAAAAAGTACTACCGGGCCAAAGAGGTCAGAAAACATATGGACGGGGTCGGCCTCGGCCTGAGCATTGCCAAGAGAATCATACTTGCCCACGGCGGCAACATTATTGTAAAAAACAACGATGATAAAGGCTGTACCTTTTCTTTTACACTGCCGGTGAAAAAATAAGGCCTTACTAAAGGAGTCATTATGCCTCTGCTGAGGACAAAATACGCAAACACCGTCTCCCCTGGGAGACAGATGCAGCAAATCCGGTACCAACGGCAACTAGTTTTCCTGATTCTGCTTGGACTGATATTGGCCGCGTGCACCGGGTGTCGGTTTGAAGGGATAGGACCCTTTGGACAGAACACGGCCCGTCTTAACAGAGCGGAACAGGCCTTTTTCCAAGGCGACTACCCGTGTGCCCGAGAAGAGTTCACCCTGATGATGGAGATGGCAACGCATCCTGATACCAAGAACGCCGCTCAATACGGAATTGCCTGTGTGGATATGATCACGTCGGAAAATACAGATGCATTTCTCAATACCATGGACTCATTTTTGCAGTCTTCCTCCGGAGAAAACAGCCATGAGACGAACCCTCAACTGTTGATCCTGGCCGTCAGCCATGGCATCACACTCATGGGAGTGGAACGCAGGGAAACCTCGACCCGGATTGCCGCACTCAGTGCAACGGAAAAGAAACACAAAAAGGAGCGCCGAAAAATGCAACATCTCATCAAAACCCTTCAGCACCAGATCTCAGCCCTTGAGAGCATTGATCAGGAGCGCCAGGAAAAAAGGAAGAGCCAGTGAAAGACTCAATGAAGACCTCCATATTAATCGTTGATGATGACCCCAGCATTCTTGAGGTCCTTGATGCAAGGCTGACCGCATCGGACTTCAGGGTGACCAAGGCTAAAGATGCCGCATCCGCCGCCCGAATTCTGCGGGATGAATCCATTGATCTTCTGGTGTCGGATATAAAAATGCCCAGGAAAAGCGGGATGGAGCTGTTCACGGAAATCCGGCAGACCAATCCTTCTCTCCCTGTAATTTTTCTCACCGCATACGGGACCATTCCTGATGCCGTAGAGGCCATGAAGCAGGGAGCGGTGGATTATATCTCAAAGCCCTTTGACGGCCGGACCCTGATCAAAAAAATCAATACAGCCCTGGCAGCACGGCCCGGGGCGGAAGGTTCCCTGCAGCCAGACGCCTTTGACGGGGACTATTACTGGGGAAAAAGCTCTGCCATGACCTCCCTTTTCGACATGGTCACAAAGGTATCGGCCACCCATGTCAACGTTCTGATTCTGGGAGAAAGCGGGGTGGGCAAGGAGTGTATTGCAAGGTACATCCACCAGCACAGCCAGAGAGAAAAAAAACCCTATGTGATTGTGGACTGCGGCTCCACACCGGCAGGTATCCTTGAAAGCGAGTTGTTCGGTCATCTCAAAGGTGCCTTTACCCATGCGGTCAAGGACAAGCAGGGTCTGATCCAGTCTGCGGACAGCGGCACTCTCTTTCTGGATGAAATCGGGAATATTTCCCATGATATGCAATGCCGGCTGCTGCGGTTTCTGGAAGACGGGAGCATCCGTCAGGTGGGCGCAGTAAAGGAAAAAGAGGTGGATTGCAGGGTGCTTGCAGCAACCAATGCGAATCTGCCGGCCGCCATTGAGGAAGGCACCTTTCGGCAGGATCTTTATTATAGGATAAAGGGCATTACCCTGACCATTCCTGCCCTGCGGGACAGACAGGAGGATATACCGGCGCTGTCACAGTTCTTCGTGGATAAATACACCAAAGCGCATGGCATTAATAAAACCCGGATTTCCGCGGCTGCCATGAAGGTTATGATGGAACATCCCTGGCCCGGAAACATCAGGGAGTTAAAACATACTGTTGAGGCAGGAACGGTTCTATGCCGTGACCATACCTTACAGCCGTGGGATCTTCAGATTGAAGCGATCAGGGAAAATTCAGTCATGGTATCAGACCCCGGGGATGAATTCTCCATTGAGGAGAGTGAAAAAAACACCATCATACGGGCTTTGAAGAAATCCCGCGGGGTGCAGAAAGATGCGGCTGATCTTCTGGGCATCAGCAAGCGGGCGATTCACTATAAGGTGAAGAAGTATGACATCAACCCCCTGGTGTATAAATAAGCGCGAAAGGCGGCGCCCGAGGCATTAGGCGTATCTGTTAAAAGAAAAAAGGGAAGGTCCTGTCACAAGGAAGCCTTCCCTTTTTTTACGTTTTATGGAGTCCCGTTGGTGCTTAGTTGGCTACAGCCACCTCTTTTACATTGATGAATGCGCCTTTATCATTTTTTTCTATGTCTCCGCTGATCTTCACAAGTTTGCCGATCATATCTTCAACTTTCACCCCTTTTACATTTTCACAGCCTTTAAGCTGGTAGGTATCGTTTCCGTCAAACAGGGCAAGTCCGGCTTCGGATTTTTCCATTACACCCTGGATCTGGACCAGGGCGGCAGCTGCTTCCACATCCTGGCTTGTCGTTGCGGCTGCGTCCTTGTTTGCCTTCTGTTCAGTGGCACATGCCATAACGCCAATTCCTACAAATCCGATGATCAATACTGCAATTAAGGTCATTTTTGTTTTCATTTTGCATACTCCTTTGTTTCTTAAGTTAAATTTGACTCCATTCATTGAATCCATTCAAGATTCTCATCTTCCGCTCTTTTACGTTTCATGAAGTCCTAAGGGTTTGGTGCTTAGTTGGCTACAGCCACCTCTTTTACATTGATGAATGCGCCCTTGTCATTTTTTTCAAGGTCTCCGCTGATCTTCACGAGTTTTCCGATCATATCTTCAACTTTCACCCCTTTTACATTTTCACAGCCTTTCAACTGGTATGTATCGTTTCCGTCAAACAGGGCAAGGCCGGTCTCAGATCTTTCCATCACGCCCCGAACCTGGATCAGGGCGGCAGCGGCTTCCACATCCTGGGTAGCCTTTGCAGTTGCGTCCTTGCTTGCCTTCTGCTCAGTGGCAAATGCCATAAAACCCATTCCTACAAATCCGATAATTAATACTGCAATTAAGGTCATTTTTGTTTTCATTTTGCATACTCCTTTGTTTCTTAAGTTAAATTTGACTCCATTCAAGACTCTCATCTTCCGCAACATAGATAGCAAGGCATGTGCCAACATTGTAACTACCTGTTTTTGCAATATTTATTCAAAAACTACGGATTCAGACAACAACATATCCGTTACGAAAACGTCGCCTTTGGTTACGCTTTTTGCAGCCTGCGTTCTTGGAACCGTGAGAAGACCGGATCCTTGAAATTCAGAGCACAATGAGTGCAAATTTCGTAACCCGGGGTGATCTTTTCGTAACCGGACGAGGCCTCCCCAAGAGACTTTTTAGAAACATTTAAACAATTCAAATACTTACAAAACTGGCATACAAGTTGCTCATACCCAAACACTATACAGATTAAAAATTGAATAAATCGAGACTACGGAGGTTGCAAAAGAGATTGATAACTATGAAAAATATGGAAAAGGCATATACAAGTGCTGAATTCCAGCTGGAAAATCCAGGGATTTTTTACCAGTTCAAATTGAGACGACACAGGGATGAACCTTTGTTTGCCCTTGTGAGTAAAGGATCAAAGGCTTTGGAATCCCTTAAAAAAGGGGATCTTATCCCCATGACCTATCATTTCCAGGATAGAACCATACCGGCTGAAAGAAAAACCACCCGGATCAAATATATTCTGGACGGCAACACCATGGGGTTTAAGGACCATTTTATAATTGCCCTGGACATTAACCGGGACATCAACAAGGAGGACGAATGAAAATCAATTTTACCCGGCAGCTTATGGCAGCCCTTATTCTGACTGTACTTTTGACAGGATTTTCCTGTGCCAAAAAAAATATCACATCCCAGTCCGATATGAATTCAGGAAATGTCTCGGAAGTAGAGGCATCTGACCAAAACCAGGCCGCAGAAAGGGAAAGAGAAGAGGCCATCAGAGCACAGGAACTCCAGGACCAGCTGGCCAGGGACAAAGAAGCCACGCAGGCAAAACTGGCCGCGGTCAGAAATCAATTTACCAACCAGCACATCCTTTTTCAGTTTGACAGCGCCCAACTGGATGAAACAGCCAAGGCACAGGTCCGGGAAAAGGCCGCGTGGATCCAGGTCAACCATTCCTCTTTAGTCACCATTGAAGGCCATTGCGACCAGAGGGGTACAACCACCTATAACCTTGCCCTAGGAGAACGCCGCGCCCTGGCCGTGAAAAACTATCTGGAGGATTTAGGCATTCCCAAAGCCCGGGTGGGCTGGGTCAGCTTCGGGGAGGAACAGCCCCTGAACAAAGAAGAGAACAGTGATGCCCATCGCCAGAACAGACGTGCACAGTTCCGGATCAAAAATCAAATGGCCTTTACCCAGAATTGAGGGACTCGGGGGTATTTACTTATTCCATCCTAAGTCCCTCAACAGCTCCGTAAAATACCTACCTCCCCATTCCTACGGGTGCATAAACAAACCTCAGGAAAGCTACCAGGTGATCCGCCGGGACATCCTTAAGGTTTATTACGGCACAACCCGGCAGGGAAAACCGTCGGCAACATTTTACCGCATGCCGATCCCTGCCGGGTTCACCCCGGGTTTTCAATACAAGTTACTTCCGACTTTTTTTAGCCAGTTTTCCAACATAGGTTTCCAGACGAAGTCCATGGATCGCCCCTTTGATCAGGCCTACAATCTTTCCCGGTGAGTATATGGCACGGGTGAAATCGGAAAAGATCTTGTATTTCTTTGTGGTATAGGGGAACCAGTTGGCCTCCATCTTGGCGGAATCCTTGTCAATAAGGATTGCCTTGACGTTGGTAAAGGCATAAAATCCAAACTCTCCTTTAAACCTGCCGAACCCGCTTTTGTTCACCCCGCCGAAGGGCAGGGCATGATTGCCTTCGGTAAGCATGACATTGTTGATGGAGACATTGCCCGTATAAATGGCCCGGGCCACCCGGTCGGCCCGTTTAATATCTTTTGACCAGACAGAGGCGGACAACCCGTATTCAGGATCATTGGCCTGCTCAATGGCCTGGGCTTCACTTGAAAAGGAGTACAGGGGCAGAAGCGGTCCGAAGTTCTCTTCTGTGTCGATGAGCATATCCGTTGTCACCCCTTCAACGATCATGGGCGGAACAAATTTGGATTCTCCGTCCCAGTCCTGACCGGTTAGGAATGTGGCGCCTTTTTCTTTGGCATCGGCGACCTGGGCAGCAATTTCGTCCACCTGACCCTGGGTGCACATGGGGCCTATGTCCGCACTGCCGTCCGTATCCGTTGCCTGGGTAAGCTTCAGGGTCTCCCTGACCAGGGTATCTTTAAATTTGTTATAAATATTCTCATGGACAAAGAGCCTTTCCACGGATGTACAGGACTGACCGGTGGTGGTAAACGCCCCCCAGACAGCGCCGCCCACGGCACGGTCAATGTTAACATCGTCAAACACCACCATGGGATCTTTACCGCCCAGTTCCAGTTCAACAGGAATCAGGTGCTGGGCCGCCTTTGCCATCACATGTTTGCCAACGGTCTGGCTGCCGATGAGGAAAATCTTGTCCGGTTTTCCGTCTACCAGGGCATCTCCTACTTTGCCGCCGCTGCCGTAAACTACCTGGACCCAGCCCGGTCTGAACCCGGCCTTGGCCAGCATCTCTTCCACCAAACCCTTCAGGGGGGTGGCGGATGAGGGTTTGAACACCACGGCATTACCGGCAATAAAGGCCTGGCAAATGGGAACAATGGCCTGGTAAAAGGGATAGTTCCAGGGAGAGATGAGCAGGGCGGTTCCCATAGGTTCAAAGTAGACCTTTGATTTTTTACCCATCAGGGCAAAAGGCGTGGGTACCTTCCGGTCCCCCAGATGTTTGGCTGCATTTTTTTCAAGATAATCCAGAAAGTCCAGGGTGCCGAAAATCTCTGCAGTAAGGGCGTCAAACCGGGATTTACCCGTATCGGCCTGGAGTTTGTCCAGAATGTACTCCTGATGTTCAAGAATAACGGCCTTCAAAGCGGTGATGAATTCCACCCGTTTTTTTACTCCCCATTCCCGGATCTCGGGTTGGGCCGCTTTTGCCTTATCATAAACCGCTTTAATATCTTCGGTTGTGGGATCATCAAGATTGACGGTCATGGCTTTTTCCGGCATTTCATCTTCCCGCAGCACCAGCTTGGGATGCCAGTCAATGGCA
>PIVQ01000862.1 GCA_003354055.1 Desulfobacteraceae bacterium
AATGCCTTCTTAAATCCCATAAAATAGGCACTGCCCTCGGACCAGATCAGATCAAAGTTTGAATCCGGAAAGTTCATCTCAGACATACTCATGTTTTCAATCCTGATCCGGTTTTCGCAACCCAGTTTTTTGGCCTGTACCTTAAAATGGTCCAGAAAAGGCTGATGATTGTCAATGGCCGTGATCCTGGCCTCGCTGATCTGGGACAAGACCAGGCAGGACTGGCCCTTGCCGCAGCCCACCTCCAGAATGGATTCTATCTTATTGTTTTCGGCAATGGCGTTGAAGCCCCGCAGTGTCGAGGCATGGCTGCCCGGACCTTGGCGTTTCATCTGCTCAAACACCATAAAAAAATCTTTCATATACCCTCCTGAATCAGTCAGGTTTCTTGTTACCCAACGGATGTACAGCTGTTCTTTCTCATCAAACCCAAGTCGGCGAAGCCATTTGGCATGGGCCTCCCCGGCTGTCTTTTCAAGTTCTGCATGCCAGCGGCCAGCCGGGTTCGTCAGATCCGTTGTCGCAGGTTCCTTTCCTGTGGCATGAACTACCAGGGATTTTACAACCTCCCTGGCTGTCATCAACTCCCGGATATCCTGTTCCAGAGTTTGAAACCGGGCAAGCATTAGGTCCGGATCCAGCCGGCCTTTCATGACCGCGTCTGCCTCTTTAAGGCTGAATCCCGCCTTTTGAAGCTGACGGATCAGCACTAAGGCATGGATGTCATCCCCGGAATAATTCCGGTAACCGTTTGCAGGATTCCGCGCAGGGGAGATGATGCCGATACGCTCATAGTAGAGCAGGGTAGAGCGGGCCACCCCCACCATGTCACAGGCCTGTGCAATTGAAACCATATTCATCCTTTGGTCTATATTAGGTTAATTTCTGCTTCAGGGTAGGGTATGAACCCCTAGACAGGTCAATGTATTTTTTACCCTTTATCAAAAAAGATCAAGAGACAATGTGCCGAAAGGCTGTGGGACTGCTTCTGCCGTTCTCGCGGCTCTCGCTATTTCCTCTTGCCTTGCACAGGGTCCCTCTATCTGCTAAGTTTCAATCTAATCCGCCCGGAAAACCGATCACAATTAAGGAGCTACCCATGGGAAATCGTTTGGTTGCTGTTTGCCTTTTATTTGCTCTGCTTACATTTGCACCATACGGCTTTGCCCAGGAGGAAGATGAGGCTGTTGCCAAGGATGCATTTACCATAGAACTTTTGTACAGGTATTTTGAATCCCGTTATACGCCGAGGGATTTTTTGATTATGGCCCAGAAGCGGGCGTTGTATATTGCTGGGGAATTTGGGAAAAGCCGGGAAGAAGGCTTGGTTGCCATTGATGAGTTCAACCGTCCCTTTACCCGGTGGAATCAATTGGACGGCTTTCATCCCCAGTTTAATGTCAATAACAATGAAAAAGGCAGTGCCGTGGCAAATCCAAATTTCAGATTGCATAAAATGCGCAATGTGGACGGTCTGCTGCTGAAATTTAAGGATCATGCAGGGCGGCTGGTCGGCGCTGAGGGCTTTAACAGACTTAAGACCCGGCCGAACGGAGCCTGGTTCTTCCAGTATACCACCTTTGTAAAAAGTGAAACCAAGGTGGCCTCGCCATTTTTCAGCCTGGATGTATTGGTGAATGTGCCGGGCACTAAGTATCATGTGCAGGGGGCTATGCCGTTTAAGCAGCATTCCCTTGAAGAAGCGGAACTCACCGTGAAATATCTGGATCAAATGACCCCGGTCTGGTCCGTTATGGAGTAGGGTTAGGTTCCTTCAAAAAAAATAATTCTCAAAATCCTCGTTATATTCCTGCGGTAAACAATACTGCAGCTCTCTGAGCTAAAATTAAAGGTCCAATTAATAGAGGTGCCCTTGATTGTCCGGCAATGGTGCTTACTTCTTTTGTATAGGTAAGGTATTGAAATCTTTACTGTATTATCGCGCGCGCGATATCCTGCCTCCTGTTAGTAGAGATGGTTTTTAAATTAAGTAGAAGGTGTGTAAGCGAATTGATGAATAGGCATTTGGAACAGCAAGACAAAAGAGTATGGGTGATCTCGGCTGGTAAATATACTGACCAGGGATCATATGCGATTAACGGAGAAGTGATTTCAGGACCTGTATCAGAATATAGTATTTCTGATCTTGGACTCTATCTGATCAACCCAAATCCAATTAAAGTCACAGAAAAAATTATCGGGTATGAGGTTACTCATAAAGATCCTGACCGGAACACGTTAAAAAATAAAATTTTAAAGCTGATGCCCAAAGGCATCTCAAAAAAGTCAGAGCTCAAAAAAACACCGGTCAAAAGAGTAATTGATCCGGATTATCCGTCTACGTCACCATTTAAAGATGACACTCTTGAATCCGTATTTTCAAAAATTGAAGGCCATCTTCTGCCCTACAGCCCTGTTATCCGGCAGTTAGATAAAGAGGATGAAAACGAGGTTGAAAATATTTTAGCCAGCTGTGAGCACCCCGCAGGGCTCCATTACTCCCTGAATCTGATTGGCAGTATCAGCGAAAAATTAAGATTTTTAGCGTACAATATGTACAGTCAAGTGAAAATCGATTTAAAAAGCGCCTATCTGTCAAATGGTGTTTTTGAAATGCGCGGTTTTGATTTTACAAATTATGATCCGGGTAATGAACATCTATTAATCCGATATGTAGTTGATAATAAGGCGAATTATGCTGTTTTGAATCCGGACAATACCCTGAAATTTAAAATTACCGTTGATTTTCAGGTGAAGTTTTTACAGATGCTGCAGCAGTCCATAGAATCGGACCAAAAACTTTTAAACGCGTTTCACGATTGCATGAAAGGAGACCTGCGTCCGTATAAATTGCTGTTTTCAAAAGATTTGTCAGCCACGTACTCAGATACGCATCTGCCGGA
>PIVQ01000152.1 GCA_003354055.1 Desulfobacteraceae bacterium
CCGGGCCAGTTAACCCAGGAATCGTTAAATGTAATGGTTTGCGCCCATGCCTGGGTAGATAAAAATAAAAAAGCGATCACTGAGATGATAGTATATTTTTTCATTGAGCCCTCCTACTTTTTGGATTGTGACTGTAAGTATAATCTCAAAAAGATCAGAGCACCATACGCCAAAAGAACCAATTCTCCGACTTTAGTATGAAAAAATGATTATTTAGGGTTTTGAACGGCCGGGGGATGTAAAACCTAAGGGCGTTTAAAGTTAAAAACCGGCCCCGGAATAATCAATCGGGGGCCGGCAAAACTTAGTTTAAAGTGCTAAGGATCGGCTCCAAAATTACTTGATCTTTTGTTTTCAAAATACCCGCCGCTTTAAGCAGTTTTTAAGGGGTTTTGGAAACAAGTCTCTGCCCTTCAGGGTATTTAGATCAAGTTATTTTGTAAAGATTCCTAAGAATATTCGTCAATATAAATAATGACCTTCTGGCATTCCGATTCAAGGGTTGCCAGTTTTTCATCCAGGTCCTCAAGATCCTGCTGACGTCCTGCAAGTTCTATGGTCTGAGCAGCTGTGGCAGCCGGTTCTGCTGCCAAATATCTGAGGGTACCTTTGAGCTTGTGGGCAGAGTTATCAATAGCCTCGAAATCTTTTTGGGCAATGGCAGTCTTGATATCCCCGATCATTTCCTGGTAATCCATGAGGAATTCCGCGAAACATTCCTGGATGAGTTCCATGTCATTGTCCATGATTTCCTTGAGTTCCTCAAGATTTATAACGGACATGGGCGTACCTCCTTAAATATGCAGGTTTAGGAGTCTTTTTTCTGCTCCCAGAATTCGCGGCTTTCTTTAAGAATATCATTGATGTCGTCATCCAGATCCTGGGAATCCGGATCTTCGTCAAAGGGAGCTTCATCTTCAAGCTCGGCATCCAGTTCCAGATCTTCGTCCTCATCCATGAGGAGATTGTCATCCTCATCCATATCCGACAGTTCCAATTCATCGTCCTGGTCCAGATCCATGTCATCTGAAAGGTCATCATCCAAATCATCATCAAGATCGTAATCCGGCAGATCAATGGATAGTTCCTCTTCCGTATCATCATCAAGGCTCTCCGAAAGATCTGCGTCAGGTCCTTCACCATCTGAAGAAGGTGCCTCATCCGACTCCGGAAATGAAAAAGCCTCTTCCCTGAGGTCATCATCCAGATCCAGGTCGTCCTCTGATATTCCGTCCGTCAGGGAAACCTCATCCTCCAATTCGGGAAAGTCTCCGGAATCCTTTTCCGCTTCAGGTGCAGGAGATGCCTCTGCCTTTTCATCAATGAAATTACCATCCCGGTCAAACAGGAGGCTGCCGCTTAGACTGACTTCAAAGTCAAGTCTGAAGGCAATCTCATTGTCATGCACCACAATCTGCCCGCCTTTTGAGGCCAGGGCAGCCACGGTCATCCGTTCTTTGAGGATTTCTCTGACTGCCCCAAGGTCCAGATCGTCCTGGACAGAGTCGATCAGGTCCTTTTCTCCGCTTTTTATAACTTCAGGGTCTGTGATCTTCATCTGGGGTCCTCTTGTTAGATATTATAAGCTGTATTGGCAAAACTGTTTTCTATAAACTTTTCAAGGTCAATGATTTTTCCGATGTCCATGACATCATGCATATATCGCTGGATTTTATCAAGGTCGCTGGCTTCCGGATAAAGACCGTCCCACCGGATGGCCATGGGCTGGGAAAATACGTTCTGCAATACCTGGGGGTTCAGTCCCATCTTGCCCTGGGGATCCAGGAAATTGACTGCAATTTCAGAGGCCCTGTTCTTATCGTTTTCAATAAATTCGCCCGTATCCACCAGCATGGAAACAAACTCCTGAACCGCTTCGGGGTGTTCCTGGATAAAGTCCTTCTGCATGGCCACGATACAGCAGGGGTGGTCTTCCCACCGGCTGGCTGAGTAGAATTCCAGGTTTCCGATTTCGCCCTTAATGGCTTTGGTGGCAACAGGCTCGGCAACCATGAAGCCTGCCACATCCTCGTTCTCTTTCATGATCTCGGGCATTTTAATGGGGGGAACAACCTCAAATCTTACATTGATGGCCTTCTTACCGGGAACACCTGGTTTCAGCCCCAGTTCTTTGAGGAACTTATGGGCCAGCATATGGTGGACGGACATCTTATGGGGAATATCCACAACCTTGTACTTGTAGAAGCTCTGGAGGGAATCAAACCTGTGATCGTAATGTCTTGACCGGACAAAAGTGGATCCGTTTTTGTGGGCAAACAACACCAATTGAATGGGAGAATCATAGGCAAAGAGGTCCATGGCAATTGGAGCCAGAACAAATGCACAGTCGATTTCTCCGTTTTCAAGTCCCTCCTGAATGGGGTTCCATCCGGCCATGAGCTTGGTGTTCAGGTCAAAATGCTCGGGCTCCACATCCCCTGACGCGATTCTGTGTTTCAGAGCACCTAATGCCAGATGGTCGGTAATCTGGATATGGGCCACATTCAATTCCACACGGCCGCCGATAACACTTCTTTGTTTTTTGACCCGCTGGGTGTCTCCCATGCCGCCTGAAAAGGCCTTTTCAATGGCTCCGCTGATTTGGGCTTCGTCAAAGGGCTTAGGACAGTGAGCATTACCGCCGGCTTCCATGATGGCCAGCTGCTGGCCTTTATCCGACTGGGCCGTGGCCATGATAAAGGGCAATGTTTTGAACTCATCGATTTTTCTTAAGGCCTGGAGGAATTCAAGTCCGTCCATCTGGGGCATGTTCCAATCGGATATGACCAGGTCCGGTTTTTCAGCCTTGACCTTTTCGATGCCGTCGGCACCGTTTACTGCCATGACAAGGTTTGTGTAACCGGCTTTACCGAGAATCTGTTTGAACATGATCCGCATGGTGCCGGAATCGTCTGCCACAACAATCTTAATGTTTGGATCTACCGCCATAAAATGCTCCTTCAATCATATATGGTATATAATATCTTTGGTCTATTGTAATCTTATTCATTCCATGACCAGCTGAATGTGTACTGAAGTTTCTGAAACATCCGGTCCAGAAGAAACCCCAGAATCCCGATGGCAATAATCATTGCCATGAGTTTGTCATACTCCATGGTATCCCTTGCATCATTGATCAGATACCCAAGTCCGCTGGATACTCCTAAAAACTCGGCCGGTACCAAAACAATCCAGGCTACCCCCAGCGCCAGCCTCAGGCTGGTCAGCATATGGGGTATCGAGTATGGGATAACAATGGTCCGTATGAGTTGCATATTATTTGCCCCCTGGTTCAGGGCCATTTTGATCCATTGGGGATTGATGTCCATGACCCCGATGGCCGTATTTAGTATTATAGGGCAAATGGTGGCCATTACAATCAAAAAATACACTGCGGATTCAAAGCTTGTAAATAAAAGCAGGGCAATGGGCATCCAGGACAGGGGACTGATCATTCTGACAAATTGTATAGATGAGTAGGTAAGTCCTCTGAGCAGCGGGAAAAATCCAATGAGAATCCCCAGGGGCAGCCCGATGGCCGAGGCAATGGCAATTCCCAGCACTATCCTGCGAAGACTTGCAAATACGGAAACCCAGAACCTACTGCTTTGAAGCGCATCACCTAAAGCGGCAAGTGTGTGGCCGGGTAGAAACCCGTTAAAATGTGAAAATTCCGGCCGGGTAAAAAGAATGCTGGTTGCAATAACCCATAGAACCGCAAAGAGCCCCAGCCCCACAAGCTCATACTTCCAGCCAAATCGCATCCGCTTGAAAAAAGGGGTAAGCCCGACCTGTCTGGTATCTCGATTCGAAAATCGGTTAGTTGATTTCAACAGTCTCTTCCCTGGTAAATGGTTTTTCCACGTCACAATCGCAGAAGTTGTGAATTCCACCCATATCATCCATGGCTTTTTTGACAAAGGAGTCGTCCACCAGGTCTGCAGTGGCCTTTCCTGAATCAAGCCCGGCAAGAAAATCCGTATTTCCTTCCACAAGGGTCTTTTTCATTTGATCCACGATGAAGCGGGTTGCAGATGGAAAGGGAAAGGGTTGAAAGCCGATTCTTGACACATCCCATTGGGGATGGACTAGCTCTTTGGCTTTGGGGTTTTCAAATACCTTGGCCAGAACAGTTTCCGGTACAGGCAGATAGCCTTCTCCGTCACGGCTCAGCAGGTGGGCGGTTTCCCTGGGGTTCTTTATACACCAGGCCTGTGCCCGGACAATGGCATTCATCGCCTTTTGCACCATCACAGGATCCCGGTTGATCAGATTCTCATGGGTTACGATAACACAGCAGGGATGGTTTTTCCAAATATCTCCTGAGTAACGCATGATTCTGGCATTGAATTTTATCTGGGCCAGGGCATTAAAGGGGTCGGCCACAATAAAGGCGTCAATCTTTTTACCCAGAAGGGCGGTGGGCATGTCCGGCGGCGGCAGTATGAACAGGTTGACCTCATGGGGGGCAAGCTGGGCATTTTGAGGACGAATAACAGGTGTCAGTCCCTGGCTTTCAAGACCCAACTGCATGATAAGGTTGTGCATGGAATACCAGGACGGTACGGCGACCTGCTTGCCGCCAAGATCCCCGAATCTGTATATACCGGAATCCCCCCTGACGGTTACGGCGCTGCCGTTGGTATGATCCCAGGCCAGGACCTTGACCGGCATCTGCTGTTTAAACCGCATCCATATCGGAATGGGAAAAAGCATATGGGTAAGGTTAAATTTTCCGGCCAGAAAGGATTCGGTAAGTACCTTCCACGACCGGACCATGACCGGTCGTTCAACTGTCAGACCTTCCTGGGCAAAATATCCTAGGCCATGAGCCACCAGCAAAGGCGTGGCATCGGTGATGGGTAGATACCCCAGTTTCAAAGGCGTCTGTTTTCCCAAAGCGCCTCCCGGTAAAATAAGAGGGGAGCAGGCAGCAGCTCCTGCCGCACCGGCTGCGGTTTTGAGAAATCGCCGACGGGAGTATAAGGGCACGCGTATTGCCTCTTTAATGTTTTGGGGCTTCATAGCAGACTCCTCTTTGCCAGGTATGCATTTTTAAAGCGGGCCAGGATTTTGGTTCTGACCTCTTTCATTGCAGGATGTTGTCTGTCTCTCGGGTATTCTTCGTTGATTTCAAATATCTCTGTGATATTGGCAGGTTCTCCGGCCAGCAGGACGATTTTATTCCCCAGCCGGATGGCTTCGTCAATGTCGTGGGTGACAAATACGGCTGTGAATTTCTCCGACAGCCATAAGTTGGTCAGCTCTTCCTGGATATGGGCCTGGGTAAATGTATCCAGAGAGGCAAAAGGTTCGTCCAGAAGCAAGGCGGAAGGTCGTCCGACCAGCGCCCTCGCCAGGCAGACCCGCTGGGCCATGCCCAAAGAGAGCTGGCCTGGTTTTGCATCTGAAAAACCGGTCAGTCCCATGATTTCCAAAAACTGGTTTACCCGGTAATCCAGTTCCTCAACGTCTCCCCGAATCTTGCAGCCATAGGCCACATTATCCTTTACATTTAGCCATGGGATAAGGGCGGGTTGCTGGAAGAGCATGGACCTTGAAGGGTGAATCCCGACCATTTCTTCGCCGTCAACATAAATTGAACCTGAACTCGGGGTATCAAGCCCTGCCAGCATGTTCAGCAAAGTGGTTTTTCCGCATCCGGATTCACCCAGGATAATGACAAAATCCCCTGGATCAATGGAAAAAGAGATTTCCTTGAGCACCACATGGGATTTCTTTCCAGAACGCCTGTACTCTTTGCTGACTTTTTCAATATCTATTTTCAAGGGCATAATTCCGATACGGCATTCCGGGCAAACGCCGGTTTGATAAAGGTATCAAGATCAGTGTTTCCAGCCAGCACCCCCATGGATTGACTCATATAATCCTGTACAATATCCAATAGGTCCGGTTCCGGAATTAAACGTGCCGGGGGATAGCTTACCCCGGAGTTCTTGATGGCTTTTGCCGTAACTTTTTCTGACTGCCCTAAGAATTCGGCAGCAAGTGCAAGGGTTGCATTGTCCAGGGGCAAGTCCCCGGTCCTATGCTGGTCAAGAATGAATGCAGATTCGAAAAAGAGACGGATCAGCGCTTCCAGTTCTTTATAATGGGGCTCTACCAAATCATGCCGGATAACAAAACCGCAACAGGGATGATCCTTCCACAGATCCTGGGAACTTAAGAGCCGTTTTCCGTACCCCTGATCCATGGCAAAGGTGGCAAAGGGGTCTGCCGTCATAAAGGCCGCAATATCTTCGTCCTGATCCTGGGCCATCATTTCCGGCATCAGTCCGGGCGGCACAAATTCTGCCTGGATGTCTTCCGGTTTATGGCTTGTCCCAAGGTCCATCCCCTTGGTTCCCATGAATTTGTGCAGCAGCATATGCTGAACAGAAAGAGGGTGGGGAATGAGAACGCTTTTACCTGCAAAATCGGCAATTTTATTGATCCTAAGATTGCCGACCATCTGGCTGCCGCCCCTGTGGGCAAACATGAGCAGGACAATGTCAAGACCTGCATCAAAAAGATCCATAGCCAGAGGGGTGTTGATAAATGCTCCGTCAAGCTCATTGTTCCGAAGTCCCTGGCTGATCTGCTCCCATGAATTCATGGGCAGGGTATGAATATCTGCCGACAATTCCGGTCCCAGATGGATCTGCCCGCCTGTTCCGGGCAGGGAAAGTCCCAGGATCAGATGATCAACAATGTTTAAATGTCCGATACGAATTTTAAGAATAGTCTCAACCCTTTATCATTTAAACGATTTTTTTAAATTATAGAGTCAATTATTAGCACAGGCATCGGGCAAATGGCAAGTTTATAAAGGGTAGATATGGCAGGGCCGGAATGTGTTGTGACTCGCGCTTATCCATCCTGCAGCGATCCTTGTCGGATGATCTGTGTTTATCCATGGCTGTTCTTACACCTCAAGATGATCTGGATAGTCTCATGGGGGGATGGGGTGTAGCAACCGCCGGTCCGGATGGGATGTCCGGCCTGATCGAACAATTTTAAGCGGCTCTAAATTTGCTCCGAAAAAGCCGTGAAACTGCGGTCCAGTGGGTCCTCACACAACACGGCTTTTTAACTCCGCTGCATTAAGAGCCGCTAAAAAATTCCAATCTAATGGCTCGGACACCCCATCCGGACCTACCCGGCCGGAAAACATTGATGGTTTTGTTTTTAATTTTTTGGGGGGGAGATAAAGAGTAAAGTTTATATAATTTTTGACGCAAACGGATCTTTGAGTTGAAAAATATTATGTAAATCTCTTTACAGGTGAACCATGTCAAATAACAAAATAAAAATAGGTGTAATCGTCTCCTGGAAAGATCCGGACAACGGGTTTGAATTGTCCGACTCGATCACCAGGCCAATCACATCTGAATACTGAGAAACCAGGCTTTTGAATAGTGCCAGGAACGGCAAAATCAGGCATGTGCGTGAAGACCGGATCTTGTCAATCAAAGACTGTAGACGTAAACGAAACCCAACTGGAGCTATTCGTATGAAATCAGGAGAAAATTTTTTTAATCTTCTTGATATCCCTGAAAAGACGAGCCTTCTTTATCTGCAGATTAACGACAAGCGATTCTCTCTCTGCAAAAGACAACAGAGACTCAACAGTAGCCTCGAGCTCATGCTGACGACGATTCGGTTCCGGTGGATTCCAGCACAAAACTTCATATTTAAACGCAGCTTTCTCAAAAGCCTTTTTATTTTTAACAAAAATTTTAAATTCGGCTTCTGCTGCGACTATTATCGGGAGGGATTTTTTCAGATTAATTGGTTCTGCAAGATCCAAACCCGTAGGGACAGGATAAACACCTTTAAGTTCGGAAATCACAGTGGCTCTAAATTTTGTTGCAGCTGCATCAAATCTTTGCTCTTGAAAGATTTTACTGGTGGCGACATAGGAAGCTGCTCCAGCAATCAACCCGCCTGTTATCGCGCTGAAGAAGGTTGTAAACCCGTCACTCATAATAGCCCCCTAATATCACCAAGATTAATCCTTCTCAGGACCGTACACCGAGAACTTATTCAAATCAACATTATAAATCTATCCGCAGGTAATGCGGTACCGGGTCGGACTGCCAAGGCACTATGTCGGGAGCTGATCGCATGATATCAGGGGTTACACTTTTTTAATTTTTCCACCAGATCCGGAAGGCGCTTCAGTTTATTTTGAATACGATCTCCAAAAGATTTTTTGTTTGTAAAACGCAAAAGCTGGAAGGCTCTGTTTTCAAACTCAATTACGGTTTCAAAAGGATATGATACAAATTCAAGATCAGTAGTTTGTTGGAGGTGTGTTTCGCTAACATCAACAGGTTTTGCTGCTTTTATTCCATAATAGAAGTCGCTGAAGGCGCTAAGAGAATTAACAAAACTCGTAGATTCACTTTTTTCAACGTAAAAATAAAACTCATTCGCTGCCGTTTCTATTTTTTGGAAACTATAATGAATTGTATCGCTTTTTATGAACATATCAGCACATTTAGGTTTAAGCATTGTCAATTCTGTGATCACAACCGAACGAAATTTAGATGCTGCGGATTCAAATGTTTGTTCACGAAACATTTTACTTGCAGTGAAATAAGTTATGGCCCCACCGATTGCAGTCCCTAAAAGACCAGCTGCTGTAGCATCCAAAACGGATTCCCCCAAATCGAAATCAGAGCAAGCCCAAATGGGAATCGTCGATAAAAATCAACTTAAGAGGAGAATATCCTTACTCTGCCCAAAAATGCAGCAGGAAAGATTATAAAGAGGAACGTGTGTTGATCGATTCAAAACGGTGGCGGCTCCGGCTGCCGGGTTTGTACCGATACGCCGGCATACAAGTCACCTGAAAAAATGTATAGAATTTTGATTACCCATGAAGGTATTGATATGGAAACCAAAGAAACCCGACTATAGCTATTCGCATGATGTCAAAGATTGAAAACTATTCTCCTTTGAAATGACATTTGTCTGAACTTTGTTTAGCGTTACATTCTAACGGGTTCGGCATTACCCCTCCCTCATCCATCGCCTGCCTCGCAAGCTTTATTGAATTGGGGTTATCTTCTGACCGAACACAACACGGGAGCATATCAAGGGTTCGTTTCCCATCAGGTAGTCTTCCTCTTACCTCAAAGCATTTCCAATATTTACACGGCATTTCAATTTTATCCTTTAAGTTATTAATGCGGAACTTCAATAGCTCAATATGAATAGAAAATCAATCAGGAAAGTCCTTAGAAACAGGGCAATCGCACGTAAACCTGGCACGTTTCTTTATCCTTAAAATGTTTGAATACTTATGCCGTTGGCTTGGCCCCATCTGCGTTTGCCTGTACCAAGGTAACTTCTTGAAATCGTTTATCCTGAAAAGTTAGATGCGTTCACTCTGTCCTTAGAAAAGGCAAGTATTTGCAAAAAATAGAGTGCCCCTGCAGCAGGACACTACAGGGGCACTCTAAAAAAGTTGGAGGTGTTTTAAACCTGGAAAGATCATACCACAATGTGGTGATTTGTCCAGATATTTTTTTATTCTCCTTAAAAATGTCGGCGTAACAGGTCCTGCCCAAAATTGCAGCAAGAAAAATTATAAAGAGAAACATGTATTGATTGATTCTATAGGCCGGCATACAATCGGTCTGCAAAGATGTATAGAATTTCTGGAAAAAAAGTGAAAATTTATAAAGCATTGTCCGTAAAGGTTTTGGTAGAATTCTTAAGATGTCCTGTCATTTTTTTGCCTGAATCGGGCTTGATATGACCAGGCAAATGAGCTAAAAAAGGGGGACAAAAACCCGAAACAGTAAAATATATAATGGCAAAACAATCAGACAAACCGGTTACCAGGGATTATTTTTTAAAGCCCGGATTTATTTATCTGCCGGAAAAGCCCACCGTGATTTCCACAGTGCTGGGGTCCTCCGTCTCTGTCAGTCTTTACGATAAGCGGATGAAAACCGGCGGTATGAATCATTTTTTATTTCCATCTGTCAATGTTAAGGATAAGTCAACGGCACTATACGGAAATATTGCCGTGCTGACCCTGATCCGGATGATGATGGACAACGGATCCGAGCGGTCTCATCTGGAAGCACAGATCTTTGGCGGCGCCTTTAATGATGAGGTGTCTGTCCGGGATATCGGTGGGGATAATTTCAGGACCGCCAGACAGATCCTTAATAAAAAGCGGATTAAAATCGTTTCAGAGGATGTGGGCGGATCCAAAGGCAGAAAAGTGGTGTTTAACACCATGAATTATGAAATCGGTATTCTAAAAGTGGACCGGCTCAGGGAATCTGACTGGTATCCCTATGACGGCGATCGGTGACTCCTGGCGATAGATGATACTTTGATTTTAAAATCTCAAGTTAAAATTCGTAATTAAAAAGCGCAGGTCGCCTTTTGGGTCACAATCTTCCTCTGCGGATAATCGCGATAAGAAGCCAGAGCCCCATGACTGCGGCTGCCAGGAATCCGGCAATGCCGATGAGGGACACGCCGAAGATCACCGGAGGGACTTTTGAGTTGAGCACGATGGCTGATCCCAGTATCAACCCGGCAATGATGATGGCAAAGGAAATCCGGTTGGACGTCTGATCCAGGGTGGTTCTGAGTTGGTCCATGCCATCGATTTTCAGAATGCCTGTCAGTTTTCCCTGTTTGATCTGCTCAATGATCTCGCCGGCATCGATGGGGAGGGTCTGAAGCAGTCCATAGCTCTCCCTTACAATACCGAAGATATCGCGGGCCAGCCTTACAGGAGAGTATTTTTGGATGGTGGCGGCCCTGACGTAGGGTCGCGCATGGCCGATCATATCAAAATCCGGGTCCATAATCCGGGCCAGCCCTTCGACTGAAATAAAGGCCTTGATCATTAAGAATAGATCCGGCGGTATTCTTAACCCGTGTTCGGCACACAGTTCCAGGAATTGATGGACCATCCGGGCGGGTTTTATATCTTTCAGCGGTTTTGACAGATGGACCGAGCAGAATATGGCAATGTCTTTTTCAAGACGGGACATGTTGGGTCGTTTTTCATAATCTGCCAGCTCGCAGAGGAGTCTGGCCGTCAGTTTTGTGTTTTTTGAGGCCAGGGTCTGGAGAAGATCAATAAAGATCTCCCTTGTGGTCTGGTCCACAAATCCGGTCATGCCGAAATCCACGACACAGATCCGCTGATCCCTTAGAATGAAAATATTACCGGGATGGGGATCTGCATGGAAGAAGCCGTATTCAAAAACCTGCTTCATTATGAAATCAGCACCTGCCTGGGTGATGACTTTCCTATCGAGTCCTGCCAGGTCAATGGCATCAATATCATTTGCCTTGATACCATCAATATACTCCATGCTCAACACCCGCTCACTGGACTGATCCCGGTAGAATCGGGGGATGTGAATGGTTTTTTCCTTTTTGAACTGTTCTGCCATCTGCTCCATGTTGGCGGCTTCTATGGTGTAATCCAGTTCCTTTTCCAGGGTTCTGGCAAACTCTTCCACGATTTTTACCGGACGAAACAGGGCCACTTCCTGGATGTTGTTTTCCATGACAGAGGCCAGGTACTGGATGATCTCCAGGTCCACCTCAATGGTTTTCCTTATACCGGGGCGTTGAACTTTTACAGCAATGGGTTCATCCTCGGTAAGCATTGCCTTGTGAACCTGGCCGATGGAGGCAGAGGCAAAGGGCTTCTCTTCAAAAGAATAAAAGACCTCAGTCCAGGGTTTGCCGAATTCCGAGGCAATGATGCCCTTGACCTGATCAAAATCAAAGGAGGGAATGTTGTCCTGGAGTTTGGTCAGCTCTTTGGTTAGAGCAACCGGAATAAGGTCGGGACGTGAGGAGAGCACCTGACCCATTTTGACAAAGGTCGGGCCCAATTCTTCAAGTGCCATGCGTATTCGCTGGTATTTTGAGTATTTTTCTACTTTTTCAGGGGTTTTGGTAAAGGGGATGAGTCTGAGGCCGGATTCAATATAGTGGTCGATATTCATGCCATAGATGATATTCTCAAATCCGTATTTGAGAACTATGCCGATGATCTGCTGATATCGTACCAGATGCCGGTACCGTCTGGTAACCTTGCCAAT
>PIVQ01000863.1 GCA_003354055.1 Desulfobacteraceae bacterium
ATTATCCCGGATATGAATGGGCGGAATAATAATCCCCATTTCGGTTGCAAACTGACGCCGAATGGCCCTTATCCTGCCGAGCAAAGTTCCGTCCTGTTGTTTGTCAACCAATGGAATCAGACCGTAGCCCACTTCCAACTCAATGGTGTCAAGGGTAAGCAGATGATCCACGTCCTCAGGCTGTCCAGAGGTGGCCTCTTCTTCAGCCTCGGCTTCAACCAGAGCGGTTTCTGCCTCACCCTCATCCTCTTTCTTAAGAAAATACCAGGCCAGGGTTCCCATGGTCAGTCCGAGTGTCATAAAGGGAATGGAAGGAAGCCCTGGGATCAGCCCCATGCAGAAAATGATCACAGAGCCCACCAGAACCGGTGTTGAACTGGACAAAAGATGCTTTGCAAATTCCGCCCCCATCTTTGCTTCGGAACCTGACCGGGAAACAAGAAGACCGGCTCCCGCTGAAATCAACAGGGCCGGAATCTGGGAGACCAGACCGTCGCCCACGGTGAGCAAGGTATAAACGGTTAACGCCTCTGACATTTCCATACCCTGCTGAACCACCCCGATGATGAATCCGCCGCCGATATTAATCAGGGTGATAATGATTCCGGCAATAGCATCTCCCCGGACAAATTTTGATGCACCGTCCATGGCGCCGTGGAACGCCGACTCGCTGGCAATGGCCTGGCGGCGTTCTCCGGCTTCAACCTCATCAATCATTCCGGCATTCAGATCGGCATCGATGGCCATCTGTTTACCCGGCATGGCATCAAGGGTAAACCTGGCGGCCACTTCTGCAATACGGCCGGCACCCTTTGTGATAACCATAAAATTAATCAATACCAGAATGATAAAAATGATCAGGCCGACCACATAGTTACCCCCAACCACAAAAGTGCCAAACGACATGATAATGGAACCGGCAGCGTCCGGTCCCTCACTGCCGTGGAGAAGAATCAACCGGGTGGAGGCCACATTTAAAGAGAGTCTAAATAGTGTCAGTACCAGCAAGAGCGAAGGAAAGATACTAAATTCCAGAGGCGTTGTTGTATACATAGTGGTGATAAGTACGACAATGGCAAAAGAAATATTCAATGCCAGAAAGAAATCCAGAATAATAGGATGCAGGGGTAATATCATCGCCATAAGAATACCGATAAAGGCAACAATCATTGCAATATCGGATGCTTCGTTTTTTAATCCGGCCAGAATGCCGGTTGCTTCTCCTGCCATTTATACCCCGTATTGCTAAGCTTTTGACGCTTTCGTCAAAAATTTGTCGGTTATCTGCTAACGGCCCTTTTTCAGCCGATAGACGTAAGCCAGTAGTTCCGCCACTGCCTGGTAATATTCCAGGGGGACGTCCCCGCCTATGTCTACTAACCTATACAAATTTCGGGCCAATTGTTTATCCTCCACCAGAGGCACATCATTTTCCCTGGCAATCCGCCGAATATTTTTTGCCACAGATCCTGCCCCCTTGGCCACGACCATAGGGGCTTCCATGCTTGTATTGTCATATTTTAATGCAATTGCCAATCGTGTCGGGTTGGTTACCACCACATCCGCTTCAGGCACCTCGGCCATCATCCGTTTACGGGCCGCTTCATGCTGGAGCTGCCGGATCCGGGATTTGACCATGGGATCCCCTTCGGACTGCTTTTGTTCGTCTTTCACCTCTTTTTTTGTCATCTTCTGGTCATCAAGAAATTTCCACTTTTGGTAGGCATAATCCAGAATGGCCAAAACGACCATAATCAGACAGACTTTAATAAATATCCAGAAGGATTCGATCAAAAGGAACAAAGCTATTTGTGAGATATCATTATCATACAGGGTGACGATCTTTACCATTTCGGCTATGGCGGCCAGATAACATACCATGGCAATCACCCCGACCTTAGCCAAGGTTTTGACCAACTCAACCACTGCTCTGGAAGAAAATTTCTGCTTAAATCCGCTGATGGGATTCAGCTTCGAGAATTTGGGTTCAATGGCCTTCCAGGAAATATGAAATCCGACCTGGGCAATGTTCGAGATGAGTGCCACCACAAATACTCCGGCGAAAACAGGCAGAACTATGAGAAAGACCTTCTTGGCATGATATATTAGAAGCTGGACAACATCCAAGACATTTAGGTCAGGTATTCTTTCAAATTGGAAGTTGTAGTGAAGTACCTCGGTCAAATTCTGATACATAAAAAAAGTGACTGAGTACAACGCCAACACACCGCCCAGCAAGACAGAGACAGAGGTCATTTCCGTACTCTTGGCAACCTGTCCCTCCTCCTCCCTGGCCTTGTCGAGTTTTCGTCCCGATGCGTCCTCAGTCTTCTCCCCACCACTTTCATCTTCAGCCACGGTTTATCCTCCGCCCATATAAAATAACAATGACAATAATAATCGCCTGAAGGGTTCGATATAATCCCGGGTCACCCAGGCAATGATATTAAGGGTAAATCCGAACATAAAAAGTCCAGCAGCAATTTTAACCGGAAAGGCCACAATCATGACATTCATCTGGGGGGAGAACTTGGCAATCAAACCAAAGCCAACATTGACAAATGTCAGGGTTGCAATCACCGGTGCGCCGATTTTAATGGCAGCCACAAAAATGCCTCCTCCCAGTTCAAGGAGTTTAGGGGTGAGGGCAGGATGCATGACAAAGCCACCTATGGGAACCAGTTCAAAGCTGTCAATCAAAGTCATGATAATAATATGGTGGCCGTTGAGTGCCAGAAAAATAATCAGACAAACCCAATACCCCAATTGGTCCATGATGGAGACATTACTGCCGGTCTGGGGATCCATGACATTGATCATGGCAAAACCGATTTGAAATCCGATAATTTGACCGGCCATCTGAACACCTGCAAAAAATATCCGAAGACAAATCCCCAG
>PIVQ01001719.1 GCA_003354055.1 Desulfobacteraceae bacterium
ATGTCTTCCACTAAATTAAATGAAATGCTATATTTATCGCTCCCTTCCCAATTGTTGACTCCAAAGGGACTATGCAATATTGGTGTTTCCAAATAAAATGGTTTTTGGTCGTAGTGAATACTAATAAATTTATAAGGTTTAGATTTATTCAAATTCTTTTTGAAATCTACGTTTTCAATACTCAGTTTCTTGATATCAAATTCCTTATATTTAACTACCGAAATCATTTTTATAAATTCAGTTAAACTTTTTGTTTTTAAGTTAGTTTATGATTTTCAACTTTTTTTTAACTTTAAGACAGCGACTTATATGAGTATACAACAAGCAATCAAGAACGAAGAACAATCATGATTTTGATAACGAACGGAAAAAAAATTGATGTAGACCATCTTTCAACGTATATATCAAACATTCGTAAAGGAAGTACACGAAAAAATCCCGAAACAATGAAAAAATCTGTTGGGTTTTTTTGGAACTATAACCTACGCGACATTGTTTTAATTGATGACAACGATGATTTTAAAAAGGAAATGAAAAAATTCAAAAATCTTTGTAAAAATAAGAAAATTGAAGTTTTAGAATGTAACAACCTTACACACACAACAGAAAAGGGAGATGACGTACATTGTTTTGTCATTCAACCAAAAGATAACGATAATTTTCCATCTTTTGAGGTGATATCTCTATGTTTTGATGCACAT
>PIVQ01001720.1 GCA_003354055.1 Desulfobacteraceae bacterium
TTTGTTCATGTTTTTCAGCGGTCTTCATCAGATCTCTGTCCAGCCGGTAAAGTTTCCGGTTTTTTTGTTTGGCAATGTTAAACAGCCGGTCCCGGTCCAGTATCTGCTCGTATTGTTTCAATCCGGACCGGATGGTTTCCATCAGATTTCCATCGTCCCAGGGTTTGAGAATATACTTGTGGACCGCTCCCTTGTTTATGGAATCAATAATAATCTCAAAGTCCGAATAGGCGGTGACGAGAAACCTTAGGGGCTGGGGCCGGATTTCTCTGACACAGGCCAGAAAATCAATGCCCTGCATACCCGGCATGCGCTGGTCCGACAATATCATGGAAAACGGCTGTTCCGAGGAGTTGAGCAGGTCCAGAGCCTCTTGCGCATTTGTTTTGTATATAAAATCGATATCAGCCATTATAAGCAAACGGCACATGGCCTTGCCGATGGCTTCTTCGTCATCAACGATCATCACCCGATGGTTCTTCCGATGGTTATACGAAGGATTCATTTTTTATAACCTCATTTTTACGGTGCAAGGGAAAGCTTAAGGTAAACATGGCACCCTTTCCATGCCCGTCACTTTCAATGGAAAGGGTCCCATGGCAGGATTCGATAAAATTTTTAGTATAGTAAAGACCGAACCCTGACGAGCCTTTGCTTGAGATACCATATGTGAAAATTTCTTCAAGCCGGTCCTTTTCAAT
>PIVQ01000153.1 GCA_003354055.1 Desulfobacteraceae bacterium
ATATTCCCGCCCAATTTTCTCATGGCCTCCGACGAGTAATTGAGGCCCATTCTCAGCCATGAGAAAATTGAGCTAACGTCGTACCACTTTCAACCGATCATGCCGCTTTCTTCTCAATGTCATCTCCTGACTTCAGCCGTTTGAATTTCTTCAAAACAACTTCTGTGACTGAGTTCCAGTTCCTTGTTTTTCCGGTCCACCTTTCAGGGTGCCTTAACTGGGCCTCTTGATATATTCGATGCCTGTTTTCAAGGATCATAAGATCGTTACCGGTGTGCCTGTCTTCTGGAGTGACAAAACGAATACCACTATGGAAATGCTCGGTATTATACCAGTTTACAAAACGGTGAGCCCAATCTCGTGCTTCTACAATATTCTCAAAGGGCTTTTCCGGATACTCCGGCCTGTATTTCAATGTCTTGAATAGCGACTCTGAAAATGGATTATCATTGCTAACAGCGGGTCTACTAAAGGATGGCATCACTCCCAAATCTTGTAATTTTGCCAGCATGGTTGCTGATTTCATCGGAGAACCGTTATCAGAGTGTAAGGTTATCTGGTCTTTTGAGACCTTTTCTCGGATACAGGCATCCGTTATCAAGTCAGCTGCAAGTTCGCCGGATTCAGAGTCATAAACCTGACAAGCAACAGCTTTCCGACTGTATAAATCCATCACCATATAAAGGTAATAAAATTGGCCCCTTACCTTTGAGGGCAAGTAGCTAATATCCCAAGACCATAGTTGATTGGGGCCATCTGCTGACAATGGCACAGGACTGGCTTTTTGACTCGGCTTACTGGCCAGTCGATGAATGTTCATTTTCAACATTCTTAAAATTCGATACATTGTTGACTCAGAGCCAAGAAAGACGCCTTGATCAGCAAGTCTCGGTACAATCTGATTTGGGTTGAGCCCTGCAAATTCAGGAGATTTAAGGGTGTTAATAATTTGTTGTCGTTCGTCATCGGACATTTTATTTGCAGGCGTGGCTCGAGAACCTTTTCGTTTATCAGTCATCCCGTTTTTTGCCCAGCGCTGAAGTGTCCGGATCGTAAGCCCCAACAATTTGGCGGCCATGCTTCTCCTGGCACCAGAAGCACAAGCATCCGAAATCAATTGTATAACCGTTTGTTTGTCTTCAGAGGATATCAATCGTCCTCGGGCTCCCCCCAGATTGCTTGGGCTTTTTTTTTGAGAACTAATAAGGCTGCTGTTTCTGCCAAGGCTTTTTCTTTACGGTTTAGATCCTTTTTTAAAACCGAAACCTCTTTTCTTAATTGCTTTTCAGCTTCAGACTGTTTCTTACCTGAGTTTGCTGTCATTCCTGAGATGGCATCTTTTTTCCATTGTTCCAGGTGATGAGGGAAGATTCCTTTTTTACGACACCAGGTGCCACACTCTTCCGGTGACATAGAACCGGTTGTTATTAAGGCGGTTATACGCTCCTCAGAAGTCCAGTCCCTCGGACGTTTTTCTTTTGATTTCAAATTGATACTTCCATTTTGTTTGTAGTGCTTCAGCCAGTTAGCGATTGTTGATCGGCCAATCCCATACTCCATTGCTATTTCATGGTGAGGTTTGTTGCCTTGTAAAACCTTTTGTAACACAGCTTCTTTCAGCTGGATAGAATATCCCATGTTTGTCGCCTTAATGCCCCAAAATAATTTTCAGTTGAGGCGACATCTATGCTGACACAGGGGGAAATTCGCTTCCTTTAAAAATTAAGATTTGAGTCTTTTTCTATTCCATCCCAAATGGAGGTGTCAGATTCTTAGAATCTTTTACCTGTGATTTTATCTATATGTCTATGGTTATTGTTCTTTTATGTCTAAGAAATTTCTGAGAAAGGATAAAACGCTTTGACTTTGATTTCACTTTCACGTTGCATAGCTTGCCACAAGTCGTACTGACTTTGCTGAATCAGCCAACTTTCAGCGCTCCCGCCAAAAGCTTTAGAGAGTCTGATAGCCATTTCAGGAAAAATCCCGGTATCTCCATTGAGAATCGCTGACAAAGTTTTCAGGGAAACTCCAAGCCCCTTGGCTGCATCTGTTACAGTTAGGTCTAACGGTTCAATACAAAACTTTTTTATTGCTTCGCCCGGGTGGGGTGGACTATGCAGAACCATTGCTATCACTCCTTATAAAGAACCTCAGCCACTATATTTTTTGATCTAATACCATAAATTAACTTATTTGGATCTTTTGTTAAAGATACATATTTTGTATCCCCAATGTTCAAATAGACATACAGGTCTTTGGTCTTTGTTTCATCAACCATTATAAATTCGGGTAAATTGGTTGCCACCCCCTTTTCAATATAAAATACTGATTTGTACCCTCCCCCTAATTTAAGCAATGACATTGATCTCTCTGTGAAGAATAGTCCAATGGGGAATACCAAAAGCGTGAAAAGTATTATTGTTGAGCAAATGATCATGAATGATTTTTTATTATTATATTTTGATAAATCTAATCCTGGTGTGACAAGAATAAAATTTATAAAAATCAATATGCTCAATCCCAGGGGATACCCAATTTTAAAGGACTCCTTTGATATGTTAATGAGCACAAATTGCAGAATAGGTAAGCCAAATAAAAAAAAACCTATAAATGATATAATGTTGATAAGAAACACATGTGCTACAGTATCGCTTTTATGCTCCACTGATTTTTTCCAAACAAAATAGGCTGAAATTGATAAAGGGCATAAAAGCAGGAGTAGAAATAAAGGCCAAAAATAGTATTTTAGAATATACACGTTTGGAAATAAGGCCGTGATATAGAGAAGAATAGCTGGAAATAAAATACACAAGCCAGTTATTATAAAATAAGTCTTGAAAAAAGTTAGTGTAAAAATGTTCCCATCAAACAATTGTAAGTAATACGATTTCCCGGTATCAGCCTTTGCTAAAACAGGAAGAATCACAATACATAAAAACATTAATATGAGAATCACTGTTACGGCCATTATAACGATTAACAAAGCAGGTAATGAAGATAACGAGAGAGGAAAGGGTAGATTATGTTTTGCCGTATAGAGAAAAAGATAGCCAAACCCGCTTATGGTTGCTATCGCAATGCTAATCGGAAGATATTCTTGTAATTCTTTGAGGGCTGATTTCTTTTCACCTTGAGTTGTCATTTCAAACCTATTCTATAGCAAAACGATTATTCATTAGAAAAACCAGGCTTTTTTAAAATATATTTAAAGACTGATTAAAGCTTCATGGATCCAAATTGAATCCATACCTCTCTGTTATTTGATTTTATTTCGGAGGCCATATCAGTAATAACAAAATTTAAACTATTTTGGATACTTTCTATTTCCCATCTAAATCAGTCCACTACATTTAGGGGCCATGAAAGTAAAATCAATATCAACCAGATACAAAAAGCTGTCCCAGGTATACAGATCAAAATTTGAAAGGTATTCCATTACAGAAACAGCCGGGGGTTCTGAGACATCTTCCCCGTCATAATATAACTCCACAGCTTCCTGAATATTGGCGAGAGCTTCCTCCTGGGTATCACCACAGGCAAAGCATCCGGGTATATCAGGGATAGTTACCCCGTACCCAGTGTCCTCATCTTTGTGAATAATTACCGGATATTTCATTTTATTTTCTCCTATAATCCTTAAAAGCACGGGACCCTTTAGGGATGTGCTAACGGGGGACCCATGAAATGGGGGGGGGACCCCTTTTTTTTATGCATGGAAGATAGCATAAAAACAGGGCTTGGCAAATTGTAAACAATTTGCGTATCCTGCCCTTAATTTTACACTGAAAAAGCTCGTTTCTTAATACAAAAGGAAGCAGTGAAGAGACATTCTATGCTTTTTTAATAAAGTCCCAAACAGGGAAAGCATCTTATTTCAAAGGGTTTACAACGCCAAACAGGCATCCACGATTAGCAGAATTTGGTAAAAGCATCACATTCTTAGCACTATGAGTTTTCATCTTAGCAGGTACGTTTTTAGCCTTAGCACTTACTTATTCCTTTTTAGCACGGCATTTTTTCCCGTTAGCACTCCGGCTCAAGCCTTAGCTCCCCAAATCCTTTTTTTGGAGGAGGATCATTCAGGAATTCCTAAGACACAAAAGAGCGACGACAACAGACTTTTATCTTCGATCGTTATTAACCATGGAGACGATCGAAACTCCGCCATTAGATGAAATTGAAAATGCTATATTGTCTCTAAAGTTATCGTCTTCGAAAACTAACAAGATATGAACACCTTACTTTGGGACGCAAAATAAGATCATAGAGGGTTTTGAATATACCTTTACACTGTTAGGAAATATTGATACTGAGGTATAATTTTAGATCTTTTCATTGGTTTATTTTAACTACTTTGGGGCGAACAGTTGCTACTCTCAGAAAAAACCACAAAAATTCTAATTTTCATTGGCGCAATTATTTTTGCTTCGTTGCCCTTCATTTATCTTTGGAATGAACCTTTTTTCGATTTCAATGTGGCAATAAATAAAGAATATTTTGGGCAATTCGGAGATTTTGCAACCGGGGTAGTAGGATCCATTTGGGCATTAGCTGGAGTCATATTATTCTACGTTGCTCTTAAAGACCAAAGAAGAGATTTTAAGACTAATAGTAGTGCGCTAAAAAAACAAATTGAAGCCCTGAACCTTCAAACTGATGAGTTTCAGTTACAAAGAACAGAGTTAAAGTTGTCGAGAAAAGTAATTGAAGCGCAATCAAACACTCTCAAGAAACAGCAATTTGAATCAACTTTCTTTGCTTTATTAAATGTTTATTCTGAGATTGTGAAAGACATTAACTCTCCCAATAAGGGAGACTATTTTTCAAACAGTAAAACAAATCTCTTAAATCGTTTCCAACCTACTAAGACCCCATCAAAAAATCACAGTTCTGCGATCAAAATATATGTTCAATTTTATTTCGAACAAAAAGAAAAGCTTTCACATTATTTCAAGTCGCTTTATAGGCTCATTCGATTTATCGATGATTCAACTTTAAACGATAAAGAAAAACATTTTTATTCAAAAGTCGTACGCTCCCAATTAAAAGAGAACGAAGCATTGATGCTTTTTTATAATGCCCAGACCGAATTTGGGAAAAACTTTTGTCCCTTAATATTAAAATACAACCTGTTCAAACATTTACCTTCGATTTCTAAAATGGAGTTTAAATACTTTGATGGCACATTTGATAGTTCATTTGAAGCTAATAGACTTTTCTTTTGTGAATGGTTCTACAAGTTATTAAAGACGTTTGTCCAATTTATGAAGGAACACAAATATGATTTGTTGGATGAAGAACCTAAAAGCATTTCAAAAAAGTTTGAAGATCTAAATTCATATTTTGAATTAAGTACTAATGATATAAATATAATATTACTTCGAGTGCATCTTCCCGATGACATGTCGCCCTTTAAAACCCACTTAGATCTTGACATAACTCAGTTCGAAATTTTTCAATCTTTTTTGCTTTTTGACGCTCTGATTTATTCCCAACTCAGGAGAGATGAACTTGATATTGTCAAGAATAAAACCTTAACCCAAATTGAATACATGATCAAATCAGAAAATGGATTTAATATTGTATCCGATAAGTACTAAACGTGGAGTAATATATGGAAAATGAATTGTATTTGAACCAACAAGACTTCGAAAAAATTTTTAAAAATCACTTAAAAATAACCACTTACTCTATGTCTATTAAGACTCTTTTTGGAGAGCGCCTATCCCGCAAGATCAAATATGACCCATATTACCAGCGCAACTATGTTTGGGACAAGAAAAAGGCAACTTTTTTCATTGAAAGCATATTGTTGGGGACAGATATCCCTCCTTTAATATTTTTCAATTCTGGCGGCAAAATCGAAGTAATTGATGGACGGCAACGATTTGAAACAATAAAAAAATTCAAGATTGGAGACTTATCTCTTAGCCTACAGGGTCTTTTAAAATTACCACAACTTCAAAAATTCAATTTCAACAAATTAGACGAAGACATAAAAGACACCTTTGATTCAGCTAAAATTCGAATTTTTGAATTTGAAGTCATTAATGAGCCCCAATTAGAAGCTTCGATAGAAGATAAAATCAAAAAGGAAATATTTAGAAGATACAATTCAGGTATTACTCCATTAAACACTTCAGAAATAGACAATGCTAAATATGAAGATGATGACATAACTAACTATTTAAAAAAATATTTAAGAAGAAATAAAAATTTTCTTGATAATCTAATTGATTGTTTTGTTGGTCCAAAAGGTCGAAATAAGTCTAGCAAATCGGCGACAACCCTGCAATTATTTAGAAAATATCTTGTCCTTACAGAATTTCCAATAAAATCTTATGCGAGCGGAAACAATCGAACAGAGATACTCGAATTATACTACAATTTCCTTAGTGACAATACAGAAGATGTCAGGAGTTTTTGCCAAACTTTCATAAAAAAACTAAAAACTATTATCAAGTTGAGAAATAAATTAAAAAATGAAGAAATAACCAGTAATAAACTAATTTTTGAATGTATTCTATGGGCTGTTAACATCATAGACAAAGAAGAGCATATTGAAGATAAAATATTTGATAACGATGATTATAAAGCCATTCAAAAGCATTACGAAAAAAATCTTAGAATATATAGTTCCGATAATAGTTTTTATTACCGCTCAATCATAGAACGGTTCAAAGATACTGCAAGTTTCTTCAGTAAACGATTCGAAGTCGATTTCTCGATATATATAGAGAATGAAGACTTTAAATCTGAGTTAGCAGACATGAGACAAAGTAAACACGATGCTAAGCTCAAAATCAAAGAGCTTGATAGTTTAAGAGCAAATAAGCCAGATCCATCAGTAGTTCCTGTTGATGAAATTATCACAGAACTCAGCACCAAGAGGTACCTTTTACGCCCCTCTTATCAACGTGAAGAAAAAATATCCATTTTCAAATCTTCTGCAATTATTGAAAGCATCATCTTAGGCATCAATTTACCTCCAATTTTCATATTCAAAAATAAAGACGGCACAAAAGAGTTAGTTGATGGTCAGCAAAGGCTTTTGTCAATTTTAGGCTTTCTTGGCAAGCAATATCGAGATGAAAAAGGGGATTTACATTACACGCAAAACTCCAACTATTCACTAAAAAAATTAAAAATATTAAAGGAATTAAACAATTCCAAATACGATGATTTAGAAGAAGACATACAAGATAAAATACTTGATTTTAAAATCCAAACGATTGAAATTGAAAAACGAATCAACCCCCATTTTGATCCGGTCGATTTATTCATACGTCTCAATAACAAACCATATCCAATAAGAGAAAATTCGTTTGAGATGTGGAACTCATTTTTAGATAAAGATGTTATTCAAACGATTAAACAAATAACAGATAAATATATTGACTGGTTTTATATAAAAGTTCGAAAAAAGGATCGAACAAGAGACCGTATGCACAATGAAGAAATGATAACAATGCTCTCATATATTTCTTACAAAAAACATTACGAGAATAGTTTAGGCGTTTATAAACGAGAAGAAAAACTTAATTGCAGGATAAAAGACAAGAAAAGTATATCTGCTTTGCTGGAAGATTTATCTGTAAAAGAACTTGAAAAGAGGGACTTCATTTTAAGTATCTCTTCAGTTGAATTTTTTATTCTAAATCTGGAAAAACTGCTGGGTAGTGGAGACAAAAAGGAATCTCTCAATGAAGTATTCGGCCTAAATGAAAAACAAAGAGGTTATAAAAGATCATTAGTTGATTTTTATATGCTTTACTTATTGCTCGGCAACATTGGAAAATTGAACCTGAATTTAATTTCTTTTGAGAAACTGAAAAAGGATTTTAGAGTTATTCAAAATCTCTTAAGAAACACAAGTAATTCTGAAATAGATGATAAATATTTACAACAATTTCACTCGAAATTAGAGTCTCTTATGAAAGAGTATTCTAAAATCAAATAGTGGGGTCAAAATGGTATCATTTTTTAAAATATAGGGATAGAAAACGGTAATTTTCGCCTGCTACGCGAGTATAGGGGAAAAAACGTCTATCAAGAGCTTTTAGAGACTACGTTCTCGTCTTGGTGGACTATTTCCAACCAAGCATTACCTCTCTATTTTGATTCATTTGTTTCGATTATTTTTTGGACTAAAGCATCACTGGTACACCCCAATTTCTTTCTTAATTTTTCCAAGCTGTGCAATTCATATTTATTAACAAGGGTTGGTTCTCTTTCTTGTCCTTTAAAATATAAAGCGGCGTCTTCTATTGTTTCCCAATTCATAATACTTGTTGCAATTTCATCCATTCTGGACACCCCCTATTCTATTTGAATTTATAAACTTTTATCGAAGTTGAAGAAGAGGTTTGAGCGACACGCCCATTTGTAATTTCTGTCTGTTTAAACGTCGCTGTAAACCAGCCGCCCCGGAATTTTCTTTATGGAACGTACTGCAGAACGCGGCGGCCTTTCAGCGATTCAAACTTCCTCGTTAACGTTCTTTGGGTATGTTTCGGTGATAGCCTCCCCTGGATAAGTAATCCAGATGAAATTCAATTTCCCCTTTAATAACCAAAAGACACCCGTAAATTGATAAAATTATCAATGATCGATTATCGGGCCTTGCCCGCCTCTATCGTCGACAAACGATTTTTTCACCTTGTTATAAAAGCTCAATCCTACCGATTAAATGAACATTTATAAAACTAATTTACTCATAGCACAGAGCAAAAGTGACAATCCCACTTCACCTTTAACAACTTACTAAATCAAGTTGTTACATCTGACAGAACCCCTAAAAACAAAAACATTAAAAACTTTTTTAACATTAACAATGTTTTTAACCCCCTTAATTTATTGGATATTTATCAATTTAAGCCTTGCAATAAGGAACCCTATTGACTAAGGTAACACCGAAACAAACATAAGGGATATCAATATGACTGTTAAGGGAAAAAAAGCATACAAAATTTATCTTGATGAAAGCAACATTGATATAATCAGATTCCACTTAAAATCAAAAAAGAACCAAGGCGGTCTTTCTCACCTCCTTGATAAACTGATTGAAAAAATCGTTTTTGCTATTAAACAAAAATGCAAAACGTCAGAGCCAAGTAGATTATCAAGTTCAACTATTTACAGAATTTTGATGAACACCATTAGAGAAGATACAGGAAGAAAAACGCTATAAAAAAAGAGGAGTACGCCAATACTCCTCTCAAGTTTGTTCCGAAGAGATAATTGCTCGCTCAAGCTATTATGCCACGAAACGCCACTATAGTATAAAAACTTTACCATAGTGTCAACTGACCTCTTTGGGACAATTTGAATAAACATTCAATTCTCTCAAGAGGTTTTTTTATGGAAAAGAAAAATACTAAAAATGATTCCCAGGCCGTAGTTACATCTAAAAAGGGTACGATCGCTAAGGGGGGGCGGACTACTATCAGCCCCCCCGCAAACATAAACCGAGCCATCAATTCCAAGATAAAAAAGTTAGCGCATAATATTGATACTCTTCAATTATCTATTGATATCATTTGGAGAGACCCATCATTTTTTACCAAATTAGGTGATGTAAAAAAAATTGCCAAAGAAAACAATAGAGAGCAACCTATTTCTTTGCAATTTAACGATGCAACCACAGATGAATATCTTTTTAATGTAAAACCACATGGGGCTCAAGGTTCTGAATGGATCATTTTAAATAGAGATTATTCCTTATTGATTGGCAACTGGGAAAAACCAATATCAAGACCAAGTGTTTTATTGACCATAAAATCAGAAACGCTTTGGCATTTGGGACCTTCTGAAGCTGTTTCTTTGATTTTGACACTCCTTAATGATCAAGGAGCAGAAATCACGCAATGTAAAATCAGCAGACTTGATCTTTGTGTTGATGCTATGTTCCCAACGGCTTTATGGACACCTGAACTTCTGAACTACAAGGTTACTTCCGCAACGAGTGCAAGAACGTATTTTTCCCATGGACAACTTTCTGGTATTTCGATTGGTAAAGGTAAATTTTCCGCTCGAATGTATGATAAGCCTTTAGAAATTCAACAACAATCGAAGAAAGATTGGCTTTATAAATTTTGGAAATTAGAATCAGTACCCCAAGGGTATCGGATTATAAGGACAGAATTTCAGCTGAGGCGGGAGGCTATAAAAGAGTTAGGCATTCATACACTGAACACTCTTTTCTGCGAAATTCAAAATATTTGGGCATACTGCACAAAGGATTGGTTAAATTTTCGAGATAATCCACACAAACAGTATAATCAGCGCAAAACGCTTCTTTGGTGGAAAAATATCCAGGATGATTTTTGTATGCTATCGACAGTTACACCGCTTGTAAGAGTTCCAACATTAAACCCTGAAAAAGAGGCTCTATCAATTCAGATATTGGGATTAATCTCTTCTTTTGCCGCTTTGGAAATCGAAAATAGTGATAGATATGATCACATCCAGTTAGATTTAGGTTCAGTGTTGGAATCTTTTTATGAATTTGTACATTTGAATAACTTAATCGATGATGATTTCGAAGAACGCGTAGACAGAAAAATCACAAAGTATCAAAGAATCAGATCAAAAATGATGAAATTATTGGAATTACGAGCCGACAACTACAATACTTCTGAAATACAAAATCGTAACTCAAAAGAAAAGTAGAAAACTTGAAAGCAGAGCCGCCAATCTTTCAAAACATACCCACGCATGATATTGAAGTATCAAGCGTTAAGGATGTAGCCAAGTGGCTCCCTGTTTCTGAATCTTGGATTTATAAACATTACAGAACTCTTGGCGGTGTGAAAATTGGCGGCTCTATTCTGCTCCCATCTAAGGAGAAGATATATGAGCGTATATTTCAATCTTCGAAGGAAATGGTACGAATACTATTTCCGGTACAAAAAGAAACCGTACACCGGGGCTGGATTCAAGAGGAAAAAGGATGCCCTGGAAGCAGAGGGCGAAAGAAGAAAGGAGGTAAAGAATCCACCCAAACCAAAGGCAGAAGAAACAGACATGGCCTTCTTGACTTTGCTTAATCGTCGTTTGGATTATCTGCAAGCATACCGGACTAAAAAACATTATGATGATAATGTTTACATGGCCAAACGCTGGGCAAAACAATGGAAAGATTTAACCATCACTCAAGTTGCCCCGGAATTGATCAGCACATACCTTATTAAAATAAGGCAGAAAATCTCAGCCTATACAGCGAATAAGGAACTAAGAGCTTTAAGGGCATTGTGGAATTTCGGGATAAAACCCCCGAATAGGTGGTTCCTTGAAAATCCCACAGATGGAATTGAATTTTTCCCCATTGAGAAAAAAGCTAAGTATGTGCCGCCCAAGGAAGATGTAATCCGGGTAATCATGGCGGCCGAAGGCGAAGTTCAGGATTATTTGTGGACTATCGCCCTAACCCTGGCACGGATGTCTGAGGTAAACCGTTTGGAATGGAAAGATGTTGATTTTGAAAACAACTCTTTGAAGCTCTACACCAGAAAAACAAAAGGAGGTAACTTAGTACCGCGCACCATACCTATGTGCAAAAGTTTAAGGGATGTTCTGAAAAGAAGGCTTAAAGGGAACAACACCCTCTGGGTATTCTGGCACACTTACTACAGCCGGAAAGCCGGGGAGTGGGTAACAGGTCCTTATGCCGGTAGAAAAAGGATAATGAAAACCCTATGCAACAAAGCCGGGGTCAAGTATTTCCGATTTCACCCCCTTAGGCATTTCGGAGCATCACAATTGGTAAACGAAGGGGTGGACCCTAAAACGATTCAAGAACTTTTAGGCCACTCAAATTTTAGAACCACGGAAATCTATTTACACTTAATAAAGGGATCGGATCAGGACGCAATGAATCGTTTGGATTCTACTTTAAATGGGGTTAGAAATGTGCTTGATTTTGAAAAGCGCAAGACTTGTGCGCAAGACTAAACTAAAAAAGGTTTCTGGCAAATGCCCGAAACCCTTGTCGTTGGTGGCGCGCCTGGCAGGATTCGAACCTGCGACCCCCTGATTCGTAGTCAGATACTCTATCCAGCTGAGCTACAGGCGCC
>PIVQ01000154.1 GCA_003354055.1 Desulfobacteraceae bacterium
CTGTCTCACGATAAACTACCGGATTTTTCTTATTTTATGATGCCTGGCTGTTTTGCGGTTAGGTAAAGAAACGTAGGATTCTTGTTGGGATCTCAGGTGAAATTACGAGCTTCTTTAGATATATAGAGCTGAAAATTTGAATTTGATGGAATCTTATCAAATCGTTTGATACCTTAAAGGCCGTATATCAAACCCAATTTTCAAACAAAAAAATCCTGTGGACTATCCGGTAAGTCTCTCTTTTTTATAAATTTCTCCGAATACCGCATATGGTCTCGACAAACTTTCTATCCTCAAATTTAATAATTAAATATATGGGAAAGATTAAAGCAAAATGAATCAATTCTCTGTTGATTTTTATTTGAGAATATTCTTACCCTAGTTCCAAACTAGGGCAATGTTGCTTGCTGCAGGTTCGTCGGAACAAGTTTGTGTGCAAGCCCGGAGGACCAGGCAGGTGCAGGGGATGGGGTTGAGGCGGCGTACGGGATGCTAAGATTTCATGGACTGAAATCTGCAGACCGCCGCTCCCCGGCGGTCAGGACGACTGATCGGGGTTTAGCCGATGCCCCTCCCCTGCGCCTGCCAGGTTGTTACCGGAGCGCTATTCCTCTCCTGGCCCGGGTAAAGAAGCTGCCTGAATGCGGTACCCTAAAGGGCAGAAACTAAGATCGTCATAACCGGGATAAAGGAGTCACAAAACCTGAATCACATCTGAGATTGGGTATGGATCAGAAGACGATTCATTATTATTTAAGGAAATGCCAGGATTGGCAAAATGGCCAAATAGAGTGTGTGTGTCGATACCTGGCCTTCCCGTGGGGGAAAATTAATTCGATGGAATTGCATTTTCAACAAATTTAGTGAATATATATAGTATATCATTGCCCTTAATAGTTTGCGAGGCCATAGGAATGAGAGCGTTTCAGTTCATTCATAAACACCCCGTTATCCTTTTCCTCTTCATCATGTTTTGCTTTTCAACCGGTTCAAACTCCACTGCAGATCCAGGTGATTATACTTCTGACCGCAAGAAAATGGTCATTTATCAAATCCGGGAACGGGGAATCACAGACCCGGATGTCTTACATTCAATGGCATCCGTGCGTCGTCATGAATTTGTCGCCCCCGATTTGCGAGATAAAGCCTATAAAGACAGGCCCTTGCCCATCGGTTTCGGCCAGACCATTTCACAGCCGTATATTGTTGCGCTCATGACCCAGCTTCTCAATCTGGATAAAGACGCCAGGGTTTTAGAAATCGGAACAGGTTCAGGATATCAGGCTGCTGTTCTGGCCCGGATCGTCAAGGATGTGTACACCATTGAAATCGTTTCGCCGCTTCATCACCAATCCCGGAAGATTTTAAACCGTCTTGGATATCAAAACATTCACACCTTGAATGCAGACGGCTATTTCGGATGGAAAGCACAGGCACCCTTTGATGCCATTATCGTGACATGTGCGTCTGATTTTATCCCTCCCCCCTTGATAAAACAGTTAAAAAAAGGCGGGCGTATGTGCATCCCGGTCGGACCGCCCTTTAAAGTTCAGCACTTAATCCTGGTGAAAAAAGAAGAAACAGGCGGGATTACCACACAAATTATTGCCTCTGTGCGATTTGTCCCCCTGACAAGAGCAGGGGAATAAAATGAAATCACCTGGTTCCGCAATGGTGAATTTCTGTGTTTTTTTTACCTCTTTTTCGATTCTCAGCTATGAAATCATTTTTACGCGTATCTTTGCCTGGGCACAATGGCATAACTTTTCGCCCCTGATCATTACCATGGCGTTGTTGGGATTTGGCGCCAGCGGGTCTGTTGTCAGTGTGATTCAAAAAAAAATAAAAGAAGACTTTTCCCGGTATTTTTTTTCAGGCCTGATATTGTTTCCCCTCTTTTTAACCCTTGGATTTATCCTCTCCACGCAATTGGTTTTTAATCCCTATGAAATGACCTTTAGTGCGGTGCAGATCCTCAGCATGTTTCTATATTTTTCTTTTATGGGAGTTTGTTTTTTTCTGGGTGCCTTGATCATTTGTATGGCATTTTTAAGGTACTCGGTTTCAAGGACCTATTTTTATAATCTTTCAGGATCAGGGGCCGGTACTCTTTTTGTGGTTGCAGCATCATTTTTGTGGCACCCCTTTCATATTATGATGGGCATTATCCTTATCGCAATGACGGCCCCTGTGATAATGGCGTTTTACAGTGGTGTTAAATATCTTTTAACCGCAGCCGTCACAACGGCGATAATTATCACACTGCTCGGGATCCTGATTTTCCTTCCTCAGTTTAAAAAGGTCTCTCAGTACAAGGCCATCTCAAGTGCCTTGAACCTGCCCGACGCTAAGATCGTTCATGAAGCTTACTCTCCTCTGGCTGTCGTCCAGGTGGTCCAGGCAAAAGGACTTCGTTCCATCCAGGGCTTAAGCCTGATTTCTCCCTTCCAGGTGCCTGTCCAGAAAGGGATTTTTTTTAACGCAGGGTCAATGAGCCCCATAACCTCCTTTAGCGGTCGCAAAAACGATATACGACACCTTGAGCAGATGGCTCCCTATCTTCCCTTTTATGTGACAGATCAAGATAAGAGGGACCAGGTGCTGATTATCGGGTCAGGCGGCGGTGAATCTATATTAAAAGCCATTTTAAGCGGATTTAAACGAATTGATGCACTTGAAGTGGATGCAAACGTCATATCCCTTATGAAAAATCAATTCAGCGCGTATTCCGGACACATCTACACCCAAAAGAATGTGACCATACATAACCATGAGGCAAGAAGTTTTATAAAACAGACCCCCAATAAATATGACCTGATCGAGCTGTCTATGATTGATGATTACAATACCGCGGCATCAGGGGTTTATGCCTTAAACGAGAGCTATCTGTATACGATAGAATCCATAAGGCAAATTCTTGACCGCTTAAATGAGACAGGGCTATTGTCCATCAGCAGATGGGTGGTCACCCCTGCAAGGGACAACCTTAAAATCTTTAATATAGTGATAAAAGCCTTACAACAAATGGGAATGGATGCTCCTCAAAATCACCTGATCGCCATCCGGTCGCTCCAGACCCTGACGCTCCTTGTTTCCAAGGCGCCCATCCAAAAGAAAATGATTCATAAGGCAAAAACCTTTGCCTCACAACGGCTTTTTGATCTGGTCTATTATCCGGACATCAGTGACAAACACATTAACCGATTTATCAAACTTAAAACACCGATCTATCATGAGGCCATCCAAAAACTTCTGTCCAAAGATTCAAAAGACTTTCTTAATGCCTATGACTTTGATATTCGCGCTGCCACAGACAACAGGCCCTATTTCTATAATTTTTTCAAACCCAAAGTTTTAAGATATATTAAAACCTATGGCCCATCTCAGATCCCGGTTACTGAATGGGGGTATCTTATTCTCCTGATTATCCTGCTGCCTGTCCTGGCGTTAAGCTTTTTTTTTATTGTCCTTCCCCTGATGATAACGGGCCGAAAAGCAACACAGATGAAAACAACCATATTCTCTTATTTCTCATTTATTGCAGTGGGATACTTTTTTATTGAAATGCCAATGATACAGAAGATGATTCTTTTTTTAGGCCATCCGTCTTATTCCCTTTCTGTCACCATTGCAGGGCTTCTTATTTTTTCCGGTATCGGCAGCCTGTGTTCGGAAAGGCTTTTTCCTGAAAACAAACGCATTCTTCTCTCAAGCATTTTTATTATTATTATTTCAGGGATTTATCTTGTATTTATAGACGATATCTTTTCCCTTTTAATCTCCTGGTCCATTGGACAAAAGATTGTTTTCGCCCTCACCATCATTGCCCCTTTAGGATTTTTTATGGGGATTCCCTTTCCCTGTGCCCTGACCTTTTTAAAAGAAAAGGATGAATTCTCTCTGGCCTGGGCATGGGCAATTAACGGTTTTTTCAGTGTTATCAGTATTCTTTTGGCAACCGTCTTTGCCATTATCTATGGATTTAGAGTCGTCATCATTATTGCGATTCTCTGCTATGCAGTTGCGGGGGCCCTATCTTGGCAATTCACCAGGGAAAAATAAAAAAGGGGCAAATCCTGATTGATTGCCCTGACTAAGGAATCGTTACAAAATAACTTACCCTAAATACCCTGAAGGGCAGAAACTTGTTTCCAAAACTCCTTAAAAGACAGGGGATTTTGGAAACAAAAGGTTAAGTAATTTTGAAGCCGATCCTAAGGTCAATGAATGAGGTAGAATCCCAGATTCTTTGCATAGGGCGGGGGATTGTAGAAATCCGCCTTAATATAATCACCCTCTATTTTCCGGATGATAATCTGTCTTTTTATCACGGCTCTTTTCAGATCATCCAGAACAAATTGAATATCAAGAAAATCATTTATCTGAAGCATATAGTGTTTGGGGGTTGTGAATCCGATGGTGCTCCGGGAGATCTGTTTTACCCTTATTGATACGGATTGCCTTGTTTTTTCATGGATAAAATGCCCGCCAAGGGATACGGCTTTGCCCGGCTCTTTCTTTTTACCCTCCTCATCAGCTTCCTTCTCCTTTTCCACAAGGGGCTGAAGGTTCTTTTCAATGTCGGCAATGTGCTCCTCGTTCACAGGGTTTTTTGATTTGGCAAGGGTTTTGCCCACCAGGGGTGTCAACGTCCCGACTTCCTCGCTGCTCAACGTGTGATGCACAATGGAAACGGATATTGCGGGCAGTTTTTTCTTGGAAACCGCCAGGGAAATCGCATCCTCTATCCGGTCTTTTGTCTTAGCCGATCCATCTGAATATGTGAGCGGCAAAAGCATGAGAAAGATATTTTCCCCATAGCGGAAGAGCGTATCATCCCGGCGTTTTAAGTTGTTCACAATCAGGATCAGGTTCCGCAGGGCGGCATCGTGGGTCTCCTGGCCTTTATCCCGAAGAAGGCTGTCAAGGTCTTCAACGGTGATGATCAACATGGAAAAAATACTGCCGTATTGAATTTTAAAACCGGTTTTATTGCTTACCGCCCGCTCAAAGCTCCACCGGTTTTTAAGCCCGGTCAAGGAATCCTTTGTAGCCAGGTTTGTCAGGGCCTGGGTATAGTAGGATCTTTCAATGGCAATTGCAGCGTACTCGGCAATGGAGGCAAGCAGGTTCATGTCTTTTTTACTGAAGACACCCTTAATATTCCTGTTGATCAACTGAATGACACCAAAGGTTTTGTCATAGGTTTTTAGTGGGGTGCCGATGATGGACTGGGTTTGAAACCCGGTATGATTATCCACCCGCCTGCTGAACCGTTTGTCCTTTGAAACATCTTCAACAATTATGGATTCTCCGGTTTCCATGATATGCCCGGCAATGCCTTCCCCCTTGGGCAGTTTTGCGCCCTGGAGCTTTTTTTTGTTTTCGCCCACCACAACGGAAAAGATCAGGTCGTCGGTTTTTGGGTCTTTGAGCAGTATGGACCAGTTACGGGGCTCAAAGATTCGGCCGATCTGGTACATGACAATATCAAGAACCTCTTTAACGCTCTTTGCCCTGGCAAGGGGCTTGCCGAATTCAGACTCAATATACAGGGACTCATCCGCTTCCAATGCCGTATTTTGAACCTGCATCATGGGGGGGGGCTGATAGTAATACTGGGTATTGACCTTGGAGAGTTTCAGGTTGGCCCAGAGTAAATTTTCTTTCAGCTGGCTGGCTGACGGAAATACAAACTGATAAAAGGCGGAAATATTTTCAACTTCCCTGTTCATTGCCGTGATGCACTTGATGATATCGATCTGATCCAGGTAGATTGTTTTTGCAACTTCCGGTGCAAGGATGGGGGGGCGGATAAAGTCAAAGGAGCCAATGCCCTGGGTCCAGCATATAAAATCCGCCAATGAGACAATGGAAATCAGGGCCTTTTCCTCGGCTGAAAGGTCCTCATGGTCAAAGGGCTGATGATGGTATTTTACAGCAGCCGTAAGTTTTTCAGGCAGTTGCCAAAGAGAGCAGAAATAGGCGCCAATCTCATCATGACCCAGGCCGATATGCTTCCGTTCGCTTTCAATTACAAGGTCGGTGGCGGTTGAAAGGGAACGGATAAATTCGCTGTAGCTCTCTTTTCCCTGGAGATCGAGAAAAATTTTGCCCACATCATGGAGCAGCCCTGCGATATACGCCTCTTCAGGGTTGACCTGACCTGCTTCCTTGGCGATTTCCAGGCTCAGCACGGCAACGGCCAGGCTGTGGCGCCAGAATAGAAGTCGGTCAAATTGTTCGGCCCGGCCGTTTTTAAACATGTGCTTGAACATCGTCATGCTAATGGCCTGTTTTTTTACTTCATCCAGGCCCAGGAAAATTACGGCTTCAGATAGTGTGGTTATTTTTCTGCCAAGCCCGTACATGGCGGAATTGACAATTTTCAGAATCTGGGCGGAAAGACCGGGATCTGTTTCCATGATCTCTGAAAGATCTTTCAGAGAGGCTGTTTCATCACGGGATTTTTCAATCAGTTTGGTTGCTGCCTGGGGGAAACTGGGTAATTGTTCGCGGTCCAGCCGCAGAACTTGCTTTATCTCCGATTCCGATGGAAGGTTTAGTCTGTTTGTCATCCCTATTTAATACCCCCTAAATATTCATCAGTTTTCAAGATCTCATCATACTCTAATTTCAATGCCACGCACAATGGAATTGTTACCCGCTGGGATTTTCACCCGCTGGGTCCCCCGCATACTTCACAGTAAACTATAGCAAACCTAAAATTGCAGATCATGTGGAAATAAGGTTTTTTTGGCGGATAATCTGCCGGATACCTGTTTTAGGTTCGACCTTGCCTGTGAGAATTTGGGCCATCATTTCTATAACCGGTGAGTGGCAACCTAAGTGCCGCAGAAATTGCCGGGTGGGAAGGGCTGATACAAAGCTTTCTATGGTGGCTTCCTGTGAAATGATCGCCATTGCCTGTTCTGCATTCCGGCCCTTTTGTATCTCTTTGACGAAGGCTTGGCCTGCATCAAAGTTCCGGGTGAAGCGGAACAGGTGGTAGTCGCTCATGGCACCGCCGGCAATGGGTACTGAACGAAAATTAAAGGGCAGTTTCTGGAGTTTTCGGGCAAGCCTGTGGTATTTTTTTCTGAACTGGATGATAAAGGCGGCCCGTTCAAATTCACTCAATCCCATGGTGGCAATGGTGGAGACGCTTGAACTGCCGAATATCTCGCTGGTCATGCCTGTGGCCAGAGAATGGATGTTTTTCATGGGGCCGGCAAGGCTGAGTTTCCTTCGGTTATAGGTCTCAAAGATGATGAGATTGGACCCTGCAAAAAGGCCTGCGGTACGGCGGGTATTGGTCTTATAACCGGCAAGCTCGATGAGCATGGGATCGCCCAAGGCAAACTCAAATGCCAGGTTGCCACCCAGGGCCACCACAGAGTTTCCCCCGAGTACATGGTCCATGATTTCATGGGGGAATTCCAGGCTTGCGGTTTCCATGCCTTTGGATACGGAAAGGATCTCGCAGGACCCAAAGGCTGTTTTCGAAACCCCTGATGCGAGTATTTGGGTCAGCGCCTGTCGTATCCGGTTTGAGGGGATGGCCGGTATGAAGAGTTGCTTTACGTGTCCCCTGAAATTCCGGTTAAAATCATCAAGGGTATGAAAAGAAACATTCGTCGGCATCAGTATCTGTTTTTCCAGGTCTGGCCCATTGGGTTTTTCTGTTTTGGCCTTTTCTATCTTATCGAAAAAAAATGCCTTTACCTGGCCGGTTGCAGCGGCTTCTTCAACCTTTGCATGGCTCCGCATCACAAAGAGAAAGATCCAGTCCGGATGCTGCATTGCCAGGGTCCTGGTTAATGCCCAACCAAATCTGCCGCCAATGGTAACCACATCCGGATTGTGACATATACTCATCTTTTTCTCCTGCGCTTAAACCTTCTGGATCAAGTGATGATTTTTCTGAATTGCTTCAGATAAAAATGTTTACTGAATATCGACTTTATGGCAGGAAACCGTGTGGCGTCAATGTTTTTGTGAGGGGCCTGCCGAAGATCGGTCAGGGTTTTGCGATCAGGTTCAGCATCCAAAAAGATATCCGGATGCTGAACCCTTTTGGGGGCGCTGGTAAAAAGGCGAGTTATCCGTTGTAATGGGTCTTGGCTGCAATATCTGCTGTGGTATAGGCCTGGAGGACTGCCTTGATCATTTCCGGGGTACCCGGTTGTTCAAAGGGGGAGTCCAGGAGCATCAGTTTTATTTTGAACGATGGGCACAGGGCCTTGTCCAGGGCGTGAGAGATAAAATCCGCAACCATGGCAGCAGGAATCATATGGCCTGGATTTTCCCTGTCTTTAAGCCTTCGGCCCACATTGACCACAGGGGTCCTGAGGGTGGCGGCATCCACAACGCACCGGTTGGTATTTCCGACCATGGCCCGGCAATGGGTCATGGCAGTCAGGATCTGGTCTTCCTCTTCTATAAACACGACTCTGCCGGGATAACGGTCAATAAGGCGGTCCAGCTGCCGTTTCATAATCTGCCCGAATCCTTTGGAGCCTAAGTTTTCAATAATCAATTTAAAGGCATCATACTTTGGATTTTCCAGAGCATCTGTCAGAGACTGCATCAGGGCTGCATTTTTAGAGCCAATGGACCGGTCCGGAACCATGGAGATGAAAATAAATTCATCCGAAGGTTTCATGCCCATAGACCGGCAAAAGGAATCTTTTTCCGGCACGTCGCGGCTCAGCAGATTTTCAGCGGCAAGGGAGCCTACGTTAAATACCCTGTCCGGGTGTTCTCCAAATCCCATCACCCTGTGGCGGTAGGTTTCCGAGGCTGTGAAATGGAGGTTGGCTATTTTTGTGATACCGAATCCGTATGAATCATCCGGGACTCCGTAATCAGATTCTCCCCCCTGAATGTGGGCCACCGGGATATTGTTCAAGAAAGCTGCAACCGCAGCAGAGAATGTAGAGATACTGTTGCCGAACAAAACCACGATTTCAGGGTTTATTTGCCTTAATGCGGCTGCATAGGCCTTTTGTTCCTCATCTGCAGATTTTTCCCCGGTAAAGGTGGTTGCCGGGTTAATAAAAATTTCCAGGGATTCTTCTGCGGCAAGCCCCTGGTCTTCAACACAGGTGAAGTTCAATTCAATGTCATCACTCTTGTACCGGTCCGTGGATAAAACCGTTAGGGAAACGGCGTCATCCGCCTTGAGTGTCGTCATTAAAGGGGTGAGATAACTGTAGCTTTTCAGGCTGTCTGTGATGATACAGATTTTTTTCATTGAAAACCTCTTGCGTCATGCATTATCTGCGTTGTATAGGAAAATTTTTCCGCTTCAATCCTTGTGGCTAAGGAAAATTGCATGATCTGTGCCGGATGCTATAAAAAGATATGTAATTTAAAAGTTATAGATGATACCAATCGGTAGATAAAAAAATGTCAGTGGTGTGCACAGCTGAAGCGGACAAAATACCTGCGGCAGCCATTCTCTTATATGCGTATAGTGCAAAGGAAGGTAAAAAATGAAAAAACACAATTGCAGGAGCTGCGGGTTCCGGGCCAAGTATGACAACAACCCCACATCATTTTTAGGCCGGGTATGGCGGTGGCATGCCAATTGGTGCCCGGGCTGGAACGGATATATGAAATCTTTGTCCGAAGAAGAACGTCAGCGGTTGGCACGGGACTATAAAATGGAAAAGTTTTTATAGCCGTAATTTTCGACCGGAAACATAGCAAATAGCTGAAAAATAAATACTTAAGGATCGGCTCCAAAATTACTTGATCTTTTGTAACGATTCCTAAGCTTTGCAAGATTTTCCTTGACACTCATCTGATGAGTGTCATATGAAGATGAGTGAAACATTTTCATGAAGGAGAAGGGAATGACAATACCGCTCAAAAAAATTACTGCATCGGAAGCTGTTGTGGAAAGCCTTAAAACACGGATTCGCACCTGTGAATTCGGGCCCGGTCAAAAATTGCCCAGTGAGCAGGCGCTTCTCAAGGAGTACGATGTCAGCCGCCTCACCCTCAGAGAGGCCCTGGCCAAACTGGCTGCCTGGGGCATTATCCGGGTCCGCCATGGCAAAGGGGCCTATGTGAGTGAATCCATTTCCGTTCCTGCCCTGGACAATGTGCTTATCCCTTTATTTCCTCAGATAAATGCCGACCGGATGGGGGATCTGGTTGAAGCCAGAAATACCATTGAATCGGAAATTGCTGCCAAAGTGGCTGAAACCCGGACCGAGGATGATATCCGTGAACTTGAAGACCTGCTGAAATTCAACTCCAGGGAAATCGTCAGTGCAGATGCATTTGCGGACAGGGACTATGCCTTTCACCTTACCCTGGTACGACTGGCGGGCAATGACTTTTTTCTGTCCATGTACCAGGCCCTGCACATGCAGATCCGGTCATTTCTGGTGCAATATGCCAAGAGCGTTATGGACTGGGAAAAGGCACTGGACAGACATACCCCAATTTTAGATGCCATCATTGATAAAGATCGGGAAAAAGCCCGGTTTCTGGCCCGGGAGCATGCCCGGATCTGTGCATCCTATGTTCGTAGTTACAAGGAGGGTTCCAACGCATGACGCAGCTTCCGGTAATTTCTCGGGATGCGTACGGATAAAATAAATAGTAACAACCGGAAGACATTGAATAGAAAAAATAAAAAAGGAACGACTTATGGAAAACGTATTAAACGGCATCGAAGAAATTACCCTGATGGGCCCCGGCCCCTCCTGTGTGAACCAAAGCGTACTGGATGCCATGGCCAAGAGCACCCTGGGCCATCTGGACCCCTGGTTTATCAAAATTATGGATGCCATGAAAGACCAGATGAAGACCTTGCTGCATACGGAAAACAAACTTACCATTCCGGTATCCGGTACCGGGTCTGCCGGTATGGAAACCTGCTTTGTGAACCTCATTGAAAAAGGGGATCCTGTACTGATCCTTATCAACGGGGTCTTCGGTATGAGAATGGAGGATGTGGCCACCCGTCTGGGTGCGGATGTGGATACCCTTGAATTTGAATGGGGAACCCCTGTTCGTGTGGACCAGGTAAAGGAAAAACTGGCTGAAAAATCCTATAAGATTGTAGCGGTTGTCCATGCGGAAACCTCCACAGGTGTTATGAATCCCGTGCCTGAAATTGGGGCATTGCTCAAGGGGGCTGACTCCCTCTACCTGGTGGATGCGGTTACCTCTTTCGGCGGTATCGAGATTAACCTGGACGACTGGGGCATTGACGTAATTTACAGCGGTACCCAGAAATGTTTGTCCTGCCCTCCGGGTCTGGCTCCCATTTCATTTTCCGACAGGGCGGTGGAAGCGATTAAGGCCAGAAAAACCAAGGTCCCCAACTGGTATCTGGACCTGACCATGATCATCAACTATTGGGAAGGTGCCACACGGGCCTATCACCATACAGCACCCATCAACATGCTCTATGGGCTGTATCAGGCCCTTTACCTGATCCTTGAAGAGGGTGAGGAAAATGTCTACAAGCGCCATATGGATAACCATCTGCGCCTGGTGGAAGGGCTGGATAAAATGGGCATCAAAATGCTCGTGGATGCCGACTGCCGTCTGCCCATGCTCAACTCCGTTTTTATTCCCGAGGGTGCTGATGATGCAGCGGTTCGTTCCGCACTGCTCAAGGACCACAAGATTGAAATCGGTGCGGGCTTAGGCCCCCTCGCCGGTAAGATCTGGCGAATCGGCCTCATGGGCCATACTGCCCGGCCTGAGAATGTAGACAAGCTGTTGGCTGCATTGAAAACCGTACTGTAATTTAAAGCCCTTTAGCACAATAAAAAACCCCGGACAGCTGATGCCGTCCGGGGTAAGGTTTAAAAAAGGGGGGGCTGTTTACTGCAGCTGCTCTTTCATGGTGATGTCGTGTTTGCGTTCCTGAAGGGGTTTTTTCCCAAGGCTTCTGTCTTGTTCCTCAGTATGATAGGGTGAGGCGCATACCTTTTTAAGCTTTTCGGTATTCCCTTCAATGTCGTGGCGTGCATCACTGGAAAGGCCTTCGATGCAACTATTATATTGTTTGGTGAGTTTCCGTTTTACCTTGAATTCATTGTG
>PIVQ01000864.1 GCA_003354055.1 Desulfobacteraceae bacterium
TCCTCTGGGGACTTTGCTGTTTGTTGTGAAATGACCTCCCCTAAAGGGATCGATATATCAGACCTCATTACCCACGCAAGACATCTTAAATCCAGAATCGATGCTGTTGTTATTCCTGACATGGATAACGGCGTAATGCAGATGAGTGCCTTGGCTTGCGGCGCTTTGATGCAGCAGCAGGGCATTGATCCTATGATTCACATCTACGGCCGCGACCGTAATCGCATGGCCCTTCAGGGCGATCTTCTGGCTGCCCATGTTTTGGGAATCCACAATTTTCTGGTGGTCCAGGGCGAAGAAATGATCAACGGTGATCATCAGGATGCAAAGGTTGTTGATGATATCGATGAAATCGGTTTGATTGAAATGGTGGCCAAGCTGACCGCAGGGTCCGACATGGCCGGATTTGATCTAAAAGGCGCACCAACGCTTTCTTCCGGTTGCACAATTGCGCCTGTGGCTGATGAGGCAGGACTTGAAACTGAAAAAGAAAAGGCTGCCAAAAAAATAGAGGCCGGTGCCGGATTTGTTATGCTGCCGCCTGTATTTGACCTGACCTTTTATACAAAGATGATAGAATCTTTCTCATCCCTTAACGTACCGGTAATCCCATCTGTTTTCCTTTTGAAGAATGTGGGTATGGCCCGGTATATCTCGATTAACGACCCCAACTCCCGTCTTTCCGAGGATCTTATCAGCCGTATCCGCAAGGCTTCCGACCGTGAAGCCGAATGTGTGGCCATTGCAGGTGAGATGATCCAGTCCCTGAAACAGGTATCCCAGGGTATCAAGATTTCCGCTCTGGGTTGGGAAGACAGGCTGCCCGCCATCCTGGACAGCGCAGGTCTTTAGGGAAACTAAAAGTCCATTGTCATAAAACTAAAAGTACCTGTAGTGGTCGGACAGGCAATGGATACCCATGGATAAAAACCGAATAATACTTTAAGGTTACACATGCAAAAAATAATAGAAGACGATAAAACGTCAGGCGAGAAACGTGTGCTCGTCATTGGCGGCGGCGTCGGCGGTATCAGGGCGGCTCTCGACCTTGCGGAATCCCGTAGGCAAGTCCTGCTCATCGATTCTGATTACGCCATCGGCGGGTTGATGACCCAATTGGATCGGACCTTTCCGACCAATAACTGTGATCTATGTACGATTTCTCCTTTTCTGTCTGCCTCTGCCAGAGAACAATTTCTCAAAGTCAAACCCATGACTCAGCTGGAAGGCCTAACCGGCGAGAAGGGAAACTTTACAGCAACCCTTAAAACTGCCCCAAGATACATTGATATTGATAAATGTACCGGCTGCGGCGACTGCGCCAAAGAATTTCCCGAGGCCGTCAGGTTTACACCGGGGCTGGACCCAAGAGCTCCTACCTGTATGCGCTATCCCCAGGCAACGCCCTATGCATATTCCATTGATATGGACAAGATCGATGATGTTGCAGCACTTGAGTCTGTCTGTAAGGCAAATGCAATCCTGCCCGAGGATAAGGAAGATACGATTGCCGTTAATGTCGGGTCTGTTGTCCTGAGCGTAGGTGCTGAACTTTTCAACCCCAATGTTCTGGACAACTACGGCAGCGGCAACTTTGCCAATGTTGTCACAGGGCTTGAATACGAACGGATCATGTCTGCATCCGGTCCTTTTGAAGGAAGCCTTCTTAGAAAATCCGATCAGAAGCGTCCTAAGAAAGTGGCCTGGATCCAGTGTGTCGGTTCCAGAGGAATCAACAAGGGTGACGTGCCTTATTGTTCCGGTGTTTGCTGCATGTATGCCCTGAAAGAGGCCATGGTCACCAAAGAGCGGTTCGGTGAAGATATCGAGACCACGATATTCTTCATGGACATGCGGACCCACGGCAAAGATTACGAGCAATACTACAACCGGGCAAAGGATGATTACGGCGTCCGCATGATCCGTAGCCGTCCGCACTCCATTGTTGAGGTGAATGAGACCAAAGACCTTTCCATCACCTACGCCCTGGAAGAAGAGACGAAGCAGGAAATTGAAGAGTTCGACATGGTTGTACTCTCCACCGGGTTCAGACCTTCCGAGACTACAGTCGATCTTGCCGGCCGCTTAGGAATTGACCTGAACGTCCATAACTTTGCCGCAAGTCGCGCTTTCAATCCGGTACAGACCTCTAAAGACGGCGTCTATGTCGCAGGGGTTTATGAAAGCCCCAAAGATATCCCCGAAACCATGGTACAGGCCAGCGCGGCAGCTTCCATGGCAGGTGCTGATCTTGCCGGAACCCTGGCTGACGATCTGCTTGAAGATGAATTTCCGCCGGAAAGAGATGTTGCAGGGCAAGCGCCTAAAATCGGTGTCTTTGTCTGTGACTGCGGGTTTGACATCGGTGGTGTTCTGGATATGGATCAGGTCATTAATCACGCCAAAGCCAACCCTGATGTTGTTGTTGCCGAAGCTGTCGGCTACGGTTGTTCCGCTGAATCCATGACCCGGATTGAAACCATGATAAAGGAACAGGGAATCAACCGCGTGGTTATCGGCGGATGTTCTCCCCGAACCCATGAGACCAAGTTCCAGGATATGCTTAAGAGGGCGGGTTTAAACCGCTATCTGGTTGAAATCGTCAACCTGAGAGATCAGAATACCTGGGCCCATCTGACCCAGCCTAAAGAAGCCCTTGATAAGGCCTTCAAACTGATGCAGATCGGTATCTCAGGTGTTCGTATGGCACAGCCTCTGAACGATCATATTCTGCCCATGAGCCAGAATGCACTGGTTGTCGGCGGTGGTATCACCGGTATGACCTCAGCTTTGAAACTGGCTGACCAGGGTATCAAAACCTATCTGGTTGAACGTGCTCCTGCTCTTGGCGGCCTTGCGCAGTCCATAAGAAAGACCATTGAAGGTGAAGCCGT
>PIVQ01000865.1 GCA_003354055.1 Desulfobacteraceae bacterium
CGGATACATAACCATCTGAAATACTGATTTGGTCTGCATCCTTCTCCGGATCATCGTATATATTTGGGGTTTCATCAATACCCAAGGTAAAATCAAAAACGCTCCACCCGTAAGGATCTAAAAAAGTCATGGAGATATCTAAAAAGGCCTCTGATGCAGCTGAACCTGACTTGATGGGATTGTTAAAATGCCTCAACTGCCCTATGGTAAACGCCTCACCGGTTTCAAAGGTAAGCGGAACCGCGGAAGAGGCTAATCCGGTGAATCCAAGCCCGCTCTTTTCGCCCCCCCGGGAAGGCTTACCCCATAGAACCTGATCCTCAATCCCGTTACCATACTCTATTACATTATACTTATATCTATCAGTATTTCCACCACCGGTAATACCTGTCCAGTAACCCTCGACAGACGACAACGTCAATGCATTGACACTCCATGCCGTTCCAACGCATATTCCGATGACATATAAAAAAATCAACGCTCTTTTCATTTTAAATTCCTTCTTCTGTTTTCAATTCAGGAGGTCCCTTCTATTGGGACGCTTTTCACTTGTCTGCTTGAAATTTTTTAAGCTCAATTCATAACATCTGAATGCATTTCTATGCAATCCGTAAAAAGCTATGAGAATATCGTGCCAGCACATATTCTTTTCTACAATTAAATTTAAAATATACTAAATTCACTAACCTTTTTTTTTAATAAAGCTCCCTAATAATCAATTGAACTTTGTATAAAAAAACAGTGACAAACCTAAATTAGGAACTAATTTCCCTACAACAGGAAATAAAGTACATACTTTATGTATGGTATTTTGACCATACTCAAGCATCCAGAGATGAAAAAATCTTTGCCGAATCCCGCCCCCATGCCTGAGCCTGTGTAGACTCTTGAATGCACATACTAAATAACGTATAGTGCCGCAGGCCGAAATCTAAGGCCGGAAGTATTCAACTTTTTATCATCGGAGTTAAAAATGAAACTATCTGAAAAATTTGATAAAAAATTCATCATCACCACGGAACTGGGACCTGTCAAAGGTGTAAACGCTGAAACTGCCCTGGAAAAAGCATCTGCCTATCTTCCTCTGGACGGCATCAATATTCATGACTGCCCCATGGGAAATCTGAGGATCAATTCAATTGCCATGGGCAGTCTGATTCAAAACCGGCTGAAAACAGATGCCATTCCCCACTTTACCTGCAGGGACCGCAGCCTGCTGGGAACCCAGGCCGATCTTCTCGGCGCCCATGCCACGGGTATCCGCCACATTCTGGTGACCACGGGAGATCCACCCAAACACGGCCCTTACCCGTCCAAGCCGGTGTATGATTATAATACCTTTGACCTGGTCCGGCTGATCAAAAAAATGAACAATGGCCTGGATTATAATGAAAAGGAGTTTGGCGGCAACACGGATTTTTGCATTTCATGCACCGCCATGCCCACCGCTAAAAAATTAGAGGCGGAACTGGAACGGATGACAAAGAAAATTGATGCCGGTGCCGACTTCTTCCAGACCCAGGTGGTGTATGATGTTGAGAAAACCCTCGCCTTTCTGAAAGCCGCAAAAAAATTGGGGAAGCCGGTTCTGGTGGGTCTCATGCCCCTGAAATCCGTTAAAATGGCCAGGTTCATGACCAAAAATGTGGACGGGATTGATGTACCGGATGAAGTGATTGACCGCATGGAAACCCAGGGGGCCACAGGCATTGACATTACCTGCGATTTCATCAAAGAGATTATCGGCCATGCAGACGGCATCCACATCATGGCCATGGGCGATGTGAAAGGTACCAACAAAATCATAGAATACACCAACAGCCTGCTATAACATAAGGGTAGCCATAAGGAGAGTTCATAGATGAAACTTTTGATCTGCGGAAAAGGGGGCAGCGGGAAAAGCACCATATCCGCTCTTTTGGCAACAGCCATGGCAAAACAGGGCAGAAATGTTCTACTCATGGATGCGGATGAATCCAATATCGGGCTGTACAGAATGCTCGGGGTGGACATGCCCCGGCCGCTCATGGAAGCTCTTGGCGGGAAAAAAGGGTTCCAGGCCCGGCAAAAAGCCACAGGACAAGGCTTCGGCGGACCGCCGCCTCTTTTTCACCAGGGGATGACACTGGACGACATGTCACAGGATGATCTGATATCCTCCTGCCTGGCTGAATCCGGCAGCCTGAAAATTATGGCGACCGGAAAAATCCATCATTTTGGAGAAGGATGTGCCTGCCCCATGGGCAATCTCTTCCGCATGTTTTTTACTGCCCTGAAATTAGACAACCGGGACCTGGTCATTGTGGACACATCGGCAGGCCTTGAACATTTCGGAAGGCGCCTTGACGGAGAATGCGATCATATTCTCACCGTGGTGGAGCCTTCATATGAATCCATTACAATGGCCCGGCGAATGGCCCCCATCGCTCAGGAGGCCGGGCTGCCCCTGTCTGTGGTGCTGAACAAGACCACGCCTGAAATTCAGGCTCAGATGGGGTCTGAGCTGGAAGGTCTTGATGTTTTAGGTTGTCTGCCCCAGGATCCATCCCTGTTTTTAAACACCTTAAAGGGCCGTGCCCTGGATACGGATCTAACAGAAATTGAAGATCTTTGCCTGGGAATTGTTAAGCTAATGGGTAACTAATTTTTTTCAAAAAACTTAAAAAAATCAGGGTTTCCCCGATTGATTTCCATCTTTGCTTTGACTATAAGCTTAAGTGATAAAAATAAATACTATGGTTTCGGAACATATTTTTTCGATTTGCGATAATCTTATTCTTGGAAATTATTCGGAGGCTCCTTCATGCCATTTCATTCCGGCTCAGATTCTCAGTTTCAATGCATCCGGCTCAAATTACTGGACGGCACCCAGCTCAACGGCCAAATAGACCTG
>PIVQ01000155.1 GCA_003354055.1 Desulfobacteraceae bacterium
GAACAGCTCCGGGAGGATGTTGAACTGATTTCCGTAGCAGCAGAACCCTTTGATATGGATCTTTATCTGAACGGTACCCAGACCCCGGTATTCTTTGGGTCTGCCATCAATAATTTCGGAGTCCGGGAAATGCTCGATGCCTTTGTTAAAATTGCGCCGCAACCGGGTGTCAGGCCCTCGGCCAGTCGTGATGTGAATCCCGAAGAGAAGGCTTTTTCCGGGTTTACTTTTAAAATCCAGGCCAATATGGACCCGGAACACCGCGACCGGATTGCTTTTTTCAGGATTTGTTCCGGCAAGTTTACCAAAGGGATGAAGGTTAGACACCATCGCATCGGCAAGGATATCAAGATTGCCAATGCCACCATTTTCATGGCCCAGGAACGCTCTAACGTGGAAGAGGCCTTTCCCGGTGATATTATCGGGATTCATAATCACGGCACCATCAAAATCGGTGACACGTTTACCACAAAAGAACCTTTGAAATTTTTGGGTATTCCCAACTTTGCCCCGGAACATTTCAGACGGGTGCTGCTCAAGGATCCATTGAAGGCAAAGTCCCTGACCAAGGGGCTGACCCAGCTGGCCGAAGAGGGAACCATCCAGGTATTCAGGCCGTTGAACGGCAACATGCATATCATCGGTGCCGTGGGGGTACTTCAGTTTGATGTGACCATGGCCCGTCTCAAGGCCGAGTACAATGTCAATGCCGGATATGAGCACATTGATTTGTCCGTGGCCCGGTGGATAACAAGTGAAGATGAACAATTATTAAAGGAGTTCACCAAGAGAAAAGAGGCCAGCCTTACCCGGGATGCCGAAGGCAGACTGACCTTTTTGACCACCAGTGAGTATCAGCTGGGGTTTGCCATGGAAGAATGGCCCGGGATCGAATTCCATAAGACAAGAGAACATAATTCATAATCAAACTCATTGATGCATCAATGAACCAATTAATCCAACATTCATTGATGAATCAATTAATCCATAACCAAATAGACAAAAAGGAACGTAAGATGACAGATCAGAGAATTTACAATTTCAATGCCGGTCCCGCTGCATTACCACTGCCTGTTCTGGAGGAAATCCAGGGAGAGTTTCTGAATTTCAAGAATTCAGGAATGTCAGTTACGGAAATCAGTCACAGATCTTCCTATTTTGATGTGGTTATTGATGAGGCGGTTGCCCGGGCCAAACGGCTGCTGGGAATTGGGGAGGACTATCATGTTCTGTTCATCCAGGGAGGGGCCTCCATGCAGTTTGCCATGCTTCCCATGAACTTTTTGGGTGAAGGTGATACCGCAGATTTTATCAACACAGGAACCTGGTCTACAAAGGCAATCAAGGAAATGCAGATCCAGGGTAAAACAGCGAATGTGGTTGCCTCCTCTGAAGATAAGAATTTTTCCTATATTCCCAAAGATGTTCAGTTCAATTCGGATGCCAAGTTTGTCCATCTGACCTCAAACAACACCATTAAAGGGACGCAGTTTTACGAGTTTCCTGATACCAATGGTGTGCCTATAATTGCTGACATGTCATCCGATATTTTTTCAAAACAGTTGCCCATGGATAAATTCGGCATGATCTACGCCGGTGCACAGAAAAATCTGGGACCTTCCGGTTGCTGCATGGTCATCATTAAAAAAGATCTGCTGGAAACCGCCAACGCTGGGTTACCTTCCATGCTGGCCTATAAAACCTATGCAGATAAAAACTCCATGTACAATACCCCGCCTTGCTTTGGAATTTACACAATCGGCCTGGTACTCAAGTGGATTGAAGATGAGATGGGTGGTCTTGAAAAGATGGAGGAGTACAACATCCAGAAGGCGGATATCCTCTATGACTTTATAGACGGCAGCGCGTTTTACAGTACAACGGCGGAAAAATATTCCAGATCCCTGATGAATGTGACCTTCCGTCTGCCTGAGGAAGATCTTGAAAAAGAGTTTATCCTCCGGGCCACGGAACACGGTCTCGGCGGGCTTAAAGGGCATCGTTCCGTTGGCGGATGCCGCGCCTCCATCTACAATGCCGCTACCATGGAGAGCATGTATGCGTTGGTAGAATTCATGGAGTCCTTTGAAAAGGAGAAACTCTCATGAAAGTTCTTGTCAGCGATAAAATGAGTGAAACGGGTATTGAGATCTTCAGAAACCGGGACGGAATTGAGGTGGATGTCAACACCGGGCTGTCCCAGGAAGAGTTGATTGAAATCATTCCCCAGTATGATGCGCTTGCTATCAGGTCTTCCACCCAGGTAACAGCCGAGGTGCTGGCGGCTGCCACCAATCTGAAAGTTGTTGCCAGGGCCGGTATCGGCCTGGACAATGTGGATATTGACGAGGCCACCAAAAAAGGGGTGGCCATCATGAATACCCCCGGCGGCAATACCGTGACCACTGCGGAACATGCCATTGCCATGATGATGGCTTTGACCCGCAATATCCCTCGGGGAACAGCCTCACTCAAGGCGGGTAAATGGGATAAAAAACTGCTTCAGGGCAGAGAGATATCCAATAAAATCCTCGGGGTTATCGGATTCGGTAATATCGGGTCCATTGCCGCAGGCCTTGGCAAAGGCCTGAGAATGAAGGTCATTGTTTTTGATCCTAATATCTCTTCCGAACACATTACAAAAGCAGGGTTTGAATATGTAACCCTGAACGATCTTTATGAAAGAGCTGATTATATCACCGTTCATGTCCCCAAGATGGATGCCACCATTGATCTGCTTGATGCGGACGCATTTGAGAAAATGAAGGATGGGGTAATGGTGGTCAATTGCGCCAGGGGCGGGATTGTCAACGAGTCTGCCCTGTATGATGCCATTGTTGCAGGTAAGGTTGCAGGTGCTGCCCTTGATGTCTTTTCCACAGAACCTCCGGGAGAAAACCCCCTGCTTGAACTGGACGAGGTCATTGCCACCCCCCATCTGGGTGCCTCCACCATGGAAGCCCAGACCAATGTGGCGGTTGCTGTTGCAAACCAGATCATTGCCTATCTGCTGGAAGATACGGTGATTAATGCCGTGAACGTGCCTTCGGTTACAGGTGAAGTGCTCAAACAGCTGCGCCCGTTTCTTTATCTTGCGGATAAAATGGGCAAGATGCAGGCCCAGATCACCCCAGGCGGTATCAAGCAGGTGGATATCGAATACATCGGCAAGTTTCCTGATCTTGATCTTAAACCTGTGACCATAAACGCCATCAAAGGGACCCTGGCTGAATTTGTTAAATACTCAGTGAATTCGGTAAATGCCATATCCCTTGCCAATGAAATCGGAATAAAAATTTCGGAATCCACCTCTCAGGAAGCAGGTAACTTTTTAAACCTCATCCGGATGACTGTGGTCACCGAAGAGAAGACCAATATTGTGGAAGGCACCATTTTCGGAAAGGATGATGCCCGTATTGTAAGAATCAACAAGTTTCGACTGGAAGTGATTCCCGAGGGCCATCTGGCGCTGATCCACAACGTGGATAAACCCGGATCCATAGGTTCCATTGGCGTTAAGCTTGGTGAGCACAATCTCAATATTGCAAGAATGATGGTGGGTCGCGAAGAAGATGGTCAGAGAAATATCATCTTTTTACGAACAGACACCCCTGTACCGCCCGAGGTAGTACAGGAGATTGTCGACCTTAACCTTGTGGTCAATATGACAACATTTGAATTATAGATTAGAATAGTTAGGTATAATAGAAAAAGTAGGTATGATAGATCCAAAAAGAAAGATCCCCTATAACTACACTTCAGCAGACGACGACCAGATCATAGATCATCTTTTTGGTACGGAGACCTTAAACGCCATCCGGTCCCTTGAGACAAAAAAAGGGACCGGACGGTCCTCCCGTCTGCTGTACAGGTTCATGGGCGACCTGTTTATTATTCAGAGAAATTCGTTTTTATTCCAGGAGCTTGTGGAGCATCCCCTCCAGCGCAGGCGGCTCTTTGCCGAGTTTGAGAATGATTTAAGCACTATTGCGGCCCATGCCAGGCATGATGAAGTCAGCCAGGTACTTACCACCTGTGAAAAGGCTTTGAAAAGCCTTGGTCGTCAGATCCGGTCTGTGACCGCAGATCAGAGCCGGGTGTTGCGTCACCTTGCGCCTGTGATCGGGAAGAGTAATGTTTATTTTGATCCGTTTAACATCACGGCCCATGCGACAGATGCCACTGACTGGCGCAGGTTTTCTCCGGTGGCCGTGCTGCGGCCGGACCATGAATCCCAGGTGAGCGGACTGGTTCGCAAGATAGGCAAACTTAAGTTCGGTATCATTCCCAGAGGGGCGGGAACCGGACTTACCGGCGGTGCCACCCCCCTTACTCCCACCTGTGTGATGCTCAATACGGAAAAGCTCAACAAGATTTATCCCATTGAACAAAAGATCACGGAAGACGGTCGATCCTTTGCTGCCATGGCCGTTGAAGCCGGTGTGATCACCCAGGATGCCAAGGATGCAGCCAAGGCTGCGGGGTTGATATTTGCCACCGACCCCACTTCGGCCTGGGCCTGTACCATCGGCGGGAACCTTGCTGAAAATGCCGGGGGCAAGACGGCTGTATTGTACGGAACCGCCCTTGATAACCTGCTGGCTTACCGTATCACCATGCCCGATGGCGCAACCTATACGGTTGAGCGGGAAAATCATCCCCTGCGCAAAATTCTGCATGAGGACGAGTTGGTCTTTACGGTTAAAGGCAAACAGGGTCTTCCCTGCGATACCATCCGACTGACCGGTACCGATGTCCGGAAAAAAGGGCTGGGTAAGGATGTCACCAATAAAACCCTGAAAGGTCTGCCCGGCATCCAGAAAGAGGGGTGCGACGGTATCATCACCTGGGCAGAATTTATTTTATATCCTGAGTTTGACCACAAACGGACCTGCTGCATTGAATTTTTCGGCAATGACATGACAGAGGCCGGTCAGGTGATCACAGCTATCTGCAACCGGTTTTCCAATGGAAATCCTGCCCTGATCGCTTTAGAGCATTTTGACGAAGAGTACATAAAGGCAATTAAATACAAGACCAAACAGTCTGTTGGGGACCGTCTTAAAGCCGTGCTGCTGATTGACATGGTCTCCAATGATTCAAATTCTCTGGACCAGGGGTTGAAAACTCTGGAAACCATACTGGATCCCTATGATAAAACCGGGTTTTCCATTGCCAGGGACGAGGCTGAGGCCCAGCGGTTCTGGGAAGACAGAAAACGACTGGGGGCCATTGCCGCCCATACCAATGCCTTTAAGCTCAACGAAGACATAGTTTTGCCTATTGACAGTCTGGCTGATTTTGTCCGGTTTACGGACGAGACCAACCTTGCCGAAAAGAAGTACAATCAGACCCGTGTCATTCAGGATATTGTGGATTATCTGAATACAGCCGTCCCCTTGGCAGATCCGGAGTTGCTGGCCAAAAAGGTCGGCCGGATCAAGGATCTGGCATACAAAACCCGCAAAAAACTGGATATTGCATCCAGGCATGCTCTGGAACGGGCCGTATTGACAAAAGAGTTTTATAAACAGGTTACGGAAGGTCTTCGCGGGTACAGCCTGGTACTGGAAAATGTGGAAAAGATCTATCAAACCACTTCCAGCCGCCTCATCGTCATTGCCACACACATGCATGCCGGAGACGGTAATGTCCATGTCAATATTCCCGTACTCTCCAATGATCGGGAAATGATGGAGCGGGCAAATATGTCGGCGGACAAGGTCATGGCAAAGGCTGTGGCGCTTGACGGCGTGGTCTCCGGAGAGCACGGCATCGGAGTGACCAAGTTCAAATACCTGGATCCTTCCCAGCTGGCTGAATTTTCTGAATACAGAAAAAAGGTTGATCCTGATGGCCTCATGAACCCGGGTAAGCTTGAGGAAGAAGATATTCTGGCAAAGGTGTTTACCCCCTCATTCAACCTTCTGGAACTGGAAGCCCGGATCCTCAAACACGGGTCTCTGTCCGATCTTGCCGGGAAGATCGCAAATTGCGTGCGCTGCGGCAAGTGCAAACCCGAATGCCCGGTGTTTTATCCGGCCAAGAACATGTTTTTTCATCCCAGGAACAAGAATCTGGCCGTGGGTGCCCTTATCGAAGCCCTGCTTTATATTACACAACGGACCCAGTCTACCGGGTTCAAGGTCTTGAAAAACCTGGAGCAGATTGCCGATCATTGCACCATCTGTCATCGCTGTTTTATCAAATGTCCGGTCAATATAGATTCAGGGGTAATTTCGGTGCGGGAGCGCACTATTCTTAAGAAGATGAAATTCAAGCACACGCCGCTGGCCACACGGCTTACCCTTCAATACCTGGGGACGAAGGATCACACACTGAATACAGCATATCGGGCAAGTCTGCTCGGGGCAGGGGGGATGCTTCAACGTACCGGCGTTAAGATGGCAAAACCGCTGTCGCTGATTCCTTCACTGAAAAAGACACGGACTATGCAACTTTTGCAGACCCCGGTGGCCAAAACAGGCTTTCAGACACTGCGGACTCATCTGCCCCACGCTGGGAGGAACCAGGCCATTGTGCTGGAGCCTGAGAAGGAGACTTCTGCTACGGTATTTTATTTTCCCGGCTGCGGCAGTGAGCGGATGTTCTCAAAGGTGTCCATGGCCTCCCTTTTTCTGCTGCTTTCCCAGGGGAATCGGGTGATTCTGCCGCCGCCTTATCTGTGCTGCGGGTATCCCCTAAAGGTCAATGCCAGGAAAAAAGAGTTTGATAAGGTCTTTCTGGAAAATATTATTATTCTGACCCAGATTCGGGATATGTTCAACGACCTTGCGTTCAGCGCATGTATTGTGTCCTGCGGTACCTGTATGGAAACTTTGACGGATTTAGGGGCTCATGAGGTGTTTAATTCGGATATCAGAGATATTTCAGGCTACCTGCTGAACAGCGGTTTTGGCAGCAGTCTTACCAGCAGTTTCAAGATTGAGGGAGATAATAACTATCTTTACCACGCCCCCTGTCATGATTCTTTAAAGGACGGGGCCGTGTTAATGTTGTCAGGCGCCGGTATCAATTCCATAGCAGTTCCCCATTGCTGCTCCGAAGCCGGTACCCTTGCCATATCACGTCCTGATATCAGCAATGCAATGTTATTGAGAAAACAGACTGAGATTGCCAAGGTTAATGGAGAAATGCCCAAGGGCAAAAAGATTCTGACCAATTGTCCCTCATGTATTCAGGGGCTTGGCCGGCAAAAGGGAATGAATCCTGTTCATCTGGCAGAGGAGTTGGCCGTTCTGGCTGGCGGTCCGAATTGGTTAAGCACGTTTAAAAAAATGGTCCGGAATCCGGAAGTGGTGACCTTTTAATATGAATCTTCTGCTTCTGGATGAAAAAGATTTTAGAGGACCTGCTTGTGTCAGTATCACCGGCCGCAGATTCATGCATGTAAAAAAAGTTATCAGGGCGCAAGTCGGTACCAGTCTTGCCTGTGGACTTATTAACGGGAAAATGGGCAAAGGAGAGGTGACTGACTTTAACAAGAACGGGTTCCGGATGCATATTTCACTAACCCAAGAGCCGCCGGCCGCCATTCCTTTGACTCTGGTTTTGGCCCTTCCCAGACCCAAGATGCTCAAGCGGATTCTTCAGTCTGCCGCAAGCCTCGGGGTTAAGGAGATCTACCTGATCAACTCCTGGCGGGTGGAAAAAAGTTTCTGGCAAAGTGATCTGCTGGAAATGGAAAAACTGGAACGTCATCTCCGTCTGGGCTTAGAACAGGCCAAAGACACGATGATGCCTAAATTATGTCTGGAAAGGTATTTCACATCCTTTGTGAAAAAGGATTTGGCTAAAATGGGCAAGGGAAAAACTTGCATACTTGCCCATCCAAAGACTTCACAAGTCTGCCCGGTTGGTGTAAATAAAGAAACCATACTGGTGATCGGACCCGAAGGCGGGTTCATTGATCTGGAAGTGGATACCCTGGCAACGGCCGGATTTTCCCCTTTTAGTATGGGACCCAGAATTTTAAGGGTGGAAACTGCTGTCACAGCGTTAATTGCCAGGTTGTTTCCATCTTAGACTATTGTAACTTAAGAAAAGAAAGAGAACACATGGATAAGAAAACCCGTAAAGAAAGAAAAATTTCCTTTGAAAGCCTTCCTCCTGCAATCAAGGAAAGCCTCACCGAAGAAGAAAAAGAGATGTTTATGAATGCGGAAGAATGGTCCGATGAGCTATTTGCAAAACTGGATGAGTTCATCATAAAAGAATAAAACAGATCGACCGCTGATTGATAGTGGATTGATCGCTCCGGGGCAGGTGATTCATAAATGCCTGCTCCCCGGATGTGGTTGATTGCCACTCTTTGCCTGCCTGTATCAGTCGTTTTCCGTCCTAAATTCGCAGCCTCTGTCGTATTTCGTATCTTAAGAGTGGCCAACACATATGATATTACTTTTGAAGCAGATTGAGGATTAAGGAATTAAAATCCTGAAAAAATCAACACTTATCCCCAAATTCCAGTTTGCTTTTTTGAAAAAATAAGGTATTCTCAGATTTGTAAAGGCCGAAGATCTTAAGGTCGGTAACCACTCAATTAAGGATCGGCTCCCAAATTACTTGATCTTTTGTTTTCAAAATACCCAGTTGGGGTCTTTTGTAAAAATACCCGTTTAAGGGGTTTTGGAAACAAGTTTCTGCCCTTTAGGGTATTTAGATCAAGTTATTTTGTAACGATTCCTAAACATATTCCGGGCCTTGTAAGCGGGTCTATCTAAACTGCAATTTAAAAGGGGACTTCTATGTATCTTCCTGAAAAGTACAAGAATTTCGCAACTGATTATCCTGAGATCTTTAAGGCGTATAAAGACATGGGCACCCTGGTCAGGGAATCCGGACCTCTCGATGAAAAAACACAGAATCTTGTTAAATTAGGTATCGCAATCGGCGTCAATTCCAGGGGAGCTGTCATGTCCCATACCAGAAAGGCTCTGGAAACAGGAGCGACTAAAGAAGAGATCAACCATGCCGTACTTCTTGGTTTAACCACCACTGGATTTCCCAACATGATCGCGGCCATGCACTGGGTCAATGAAGTGTTGGAAAAGGGCGGCAAATAATACGCCCAAAGGTCTGCCCGGACAATCTGAAATCTACAATGCCATGTCCTGGCAACGTTTTAGAATTTGTTAAATTTGCTCGTAACAAAACTGTTACATGTTTTACACAAACGTTCTGATTGTTATTACAGTGAGTTAGCCGTTCTCGCCTGGAAATGAATTGACAGGGTCATACCCCTGTGATCTTAATTGGGTACTATTTTGTGGCATCTGTCCGGGCAACGTCCGGGCGCTCAATTATCCAAACTGTGTCAATTGTAATTTAAGGAGTGTTCATGCCGATTTTCAGTTACCTGGTCTACCCGGAGAAAGACAAGAAACAACAGCTGATAAAAGATCTTTCCTCTCTTGAATTCTGTGAAATACATATTGCTGAAAATGAGGAAGTTTTAATCCTCTACACAGACACCCCTGACGAAGAAACCAATAAAGCGCTTCAGGACAGAATCAAGGCCTTGGAGTCGCTGCAGTCTCTTTCCATGACATTTGGACATACAGGGTAATCCGAAGGTTTGCCCACTGGTAATCCGGTAATTTTATCATTTATATAGATCCCCAATAATAAAAGGAGTTTGGTTCATGAGGACGAGCAGAAGAGAATTTATCAAGAGCATGGCCTTAAACAGTGCAGCTGTGGCTGCTGCTGCCATTTTTCCGGGTATTGCTTTTTCCGATTGGAAAAAGACCGACATGCCTGCCGGATCAATTGTATGGAACAAAACCCCCTGTCGTTTTTGCGGTACCGGGTGCGGCCTGCTTGTCGGTGTTTCCGGTGACCGGGCTGTGGCGGTTAAAGGGGATCCCAATTGTTCTGTGAATAAGGGACTCTGCTGTGTAAAGGGGTATCATTCCGTCCAGATTCTGTATGGAGAAGACAGGTTTAAAACTGCCTATGTCAGAAAGAACGGTAAGCTGGTTAAAACCCCCATTTCCGAAGCCCTGGACCTTGTGGCCAAGCAGATGAAGTCCTCCATTGAGAAGACGGGCAAGGATTCCGTGGCCATTTACGGTTCCGGCCAGTGGTCCATTCCGGACGGCTATGCTGCGTCTAAATTTTTTAAAGGCTGTATCGGTACAAATAATGTGGAGGCCAATGCCAGGCTCTGCATGGCCAGTGCGGTGACAGGCTGCCTTACCAGTTTCGGCCTGGACGAACCCATGGGCTGTTATGAGGATATTGATAATGCGGACGTGTTTGTTACCTGGGGTAACAACATGGCGGAGATGCATCCCGTACTCTTCTCAAGAATGCTGGCAAATCGAAAATCAAAGAGCAATGTCAAGATTATCGATCTGACTACCCGGTCGACCCGTTCCAGTCAGGCTGCAGACAAATCCATTATATTCAGACCCCAGACCGACCTGGCCCTTGCCAACGGCATCTGTTACGAAATCATCAAAAACAACTGGGTGAACTGGGAATTTGTGAATAAGCATGTCTCTTTCCATGCCGGCAAAACCAATATAGGGTACGGCACCGAGGACCATTTCAAGTTCAAGGATGTAGCCAAGACTGTAGATTTTGAAGCGTTCAAAGCCTTTCTCGAAGACTATACTCCTGAGAAAGTGGAAAAGGTCTCCGGCGTACCGGCAGAAGATGTAAAATATCTGGCCGCCCTGTTCGGGGATCCGGATCAAAAGGTGACCTCCTTCTGGACCATGGGGATGAACCAGCACACGCGCGGAACCTGGATGAACAACCTGGTGTATAATATCCACCTGCTCACGGGTAAGATTTCAAACCCGGGCAACTCTCCTTTTTCCCTGACCGGTCAGCCCTCTGCCTGCGGCACGGTTCGGGAGGTCGGTACTCTGACGCACAAATTGCCCCATGGGGTGGTTATGAAGGAAGCGTCCCGTAAAATGGCTGCTGATATCTGGGGGGTTCCTGTGACAAATATCGATCCCAAACCCACCTATCACACCGTGGAGATGTTTCGTGCCCTGGACCGGGGGGACATCAATTTTATGTGGATCCAGGTGACCAATCCCATGGTGACCATGCCTAATTTGCGGCGGTACAGGGACGGCGCCAAAAAAGACGGCAGGTTTATCGTTGTCTCTGAAATTTATCCTACCCCGACCTCTGATGTGGCTGATGTAATCCTACCCTCAGCCCTTTGGGTTGAACGGGAAGGCTTTTTCGGCAATTCCGAACGGCGGACTCAGCACAACAACCAGTTGGTTCCCAAACCGGGCGAGGCCATGTGTAATACCTGGCAGCTGATTCAGGTGGCAAGACGGATGGGGTTTGAAAAACAATTCCCATGGAGTCAGGATACCTATATCGAAGATATCTGGAATGAGTACACTAAGTTCCATGACAGTCCAAAGCACCGCATGGCCTCCTACAAGGTTCTAAAGGAAAGAAGCGGGGTTCAATGGCCCTTTGTTGACGGCAAGGAAACCAGGTGGCGGTTCAATGCCAAGTATGATCCGGCTTGTGAAGGCGATTCCTTTGATTTTTACGGAAAACCCGACCACAGGGCCTGGATCTGGCTGCGGCCCTACGAGCCGGCTGCAGAGTCTCCGGACCGTGAATATCCCTTCTGGCTCAATACGGGCAGAGTGCTTGAACACTGGCACACAGGTTCAATGACCCGCAGGGTTCCCATCCTCCACAAGGCGGTACCCGAGTCCTATGTAGAGATCAACCCGGAAGATGCCAAGGATATGGGCGTGGTCAACGGTATGAAAGTCAAAATCATTTCCAGAAGAGGGGAAATGGTGATGAAGGCCAGTATCAACGGCCGGGGTAATCCTACCCGCGGCCAGGTTTTCGTACCCTTCTTTGACGAAAACTATCTGATCAATGAAGTGACCCTGGATGCTTTCTGTCCCATTTCCAAGCAGCCGGATTATAAAAAATGTGCGGTAAGACTGGAGAAAGCCTAATGGAAAACGCCAACAGAAAACCGGCAAAATTGTTTTTTCTTTTTGCAGGGATCTGTGTCATTGCCATACCATTTATTATC
>PIVQ01001721.1 GCA_003354055.1 Desulfobacteraceae bacterium
CTGATTATCGTGCCCAGTTCAGCCCTGGAATCCATGAATCTGGGCGCCATAGGCGGGCTGGCTGCCCTGGCTGAAAAACATAAGACCTGATAATTTTTAGGAGGAAAATATGAGTGTAATTTTCAAAGACTACCCTGTGTTCTATTGGTTTTCTTTCAGAATTGCCGCAGGAATTGCCGCTTTCGGCATGATATTCCCCCTTTTACTGATTCTTGTCATCGTAACCTTTCCAGCTCCCGTCATTTCCGGAGAGAAAAAAACAGATGCCCATGGCCGGATTGTTGCCGAGAATCCCCCCTTTGTCCTCATGTCCAGCGGAGTGGTGGTGGACAAGCAGAGAAATCTTATGTGGACCCAATCGGACAATGGGTCCAAAATATCCATTGACCAGGCCAAGATATATGTAAAGGATTTAACCCTCGCCGGGTTTACGGATTGGAGAATCCCGGACATCCAGGAACTTGAAAGCCTCATGGTAAGAGATTCTCCAAATGATACAGCAGGGACAGACGGTTGCTCCGGGAATTATGAAATCCATCCTTTTTTTGAGCTGACCTGTTGCTGCCCCTGGGCCCTCCAGGACAACGGAACAAGGCCGGCTGCCTATCCCTTTATCAACTCAATTGCAGGCGGAAGCATGTGGCATCACAAGTCCAATAAGATCGGCAACCGCATCCTGGCGGTCAGGGATATGAAATA
>PIVQ01000156.1 GCA_003354055.1 Desulfobacteraceae bacterium
GAAGCTTCCGCAATTCGCCTCGATGCTTCTTGTCACCGATGAGGTTTCCCAAAGGGTGAACCGTTCTCCATTTACCCGAATTTCGAATGTATCTGTCATGTCCTAAATATCGTCGTTTCTCCAACCAGTCCTGCAGCGGGACGTTCTGGGTTAAGCGCCCGTAATTCCATGGCTCTGGTTTCAAGCTCATCGGAAGTCAAGAAACTATCTGAATAAAGGGAATAGGCTTCGACAAATGACGATGAGGTCGAATGCTGAGTGATGATAACGGTAGAGGTCAATTGCTGGCGCTTCTGCTCGATGACACTCAAGGAGGCTTGCCGAGCATCTTCAATCGCAGCCCTTACCAGCGGATTAGACTGGATCAAGTTCTCGTCTGTTGTCTCATCCCACATAACTGATTCATGAGCCGCCTCGATTAGCTCCTTGGCGTCGGCTATTTCTTCCTGTGTTGTATAGTCCCTACGAGCGGCAATCTCGTATCCAACCAGCATGGCGTTCACGCGATTTACGGCAGATATTCTGAGCCTGTTTTCATTGCGGTTTATGCGCTGTGCCGTTGTTGCCGGCCATAATGGTATGCCGCCGTTTGTTGATACGGCCCTGCTTGTAGAATCTGCCCGGTAAGCCCCGTTTTCACCAAAGCTAGTCAATTTAATGATGCGCGTGAAGGCGGTTCCGATCTGTGCGAATGTGGATCCGGTAAGACCGAAAGACAAGGTCTGCCAGATACCGACGACTTCATTATTCACAATGAAGTTTTCAGCAATTCCGGTCGCGGTCTGGGTTAGTGCAACGGCATTCTGCGCCACATTGTCAACCAGATCAGTAAGGGCAGTCAGTTCTTCTAGCGGGAGAATATCATTGAATTCATCGAGAAGCGTCTGTGAAGCTACGGTCAAATCACTTGCAAATTGTTCAATATTGACCGCCGTAACAGGTTCGAAAAACTCTATATTATCGGTCATTGTCTGTCTCGATGTGTCGCTAAAATCAAAAACCTCTTGCGTGTCAGAGGTTGATTTTGTCGGTCCAGATCCCGGCCTTCCAGCGGCGAATTCAAGAGTATAGACGATCTCGCCAACGTTCCTTTGAGAAGCCCGTTTTGTATAGGGCATTGCATGGACCTTGAAGCTCCCAAGGGTAGGCAGAACAAGAACGCCTTCACCACCCTGATTGAGAACACTTTCAAGCGCCCTCGCCTTATCTCCGAAGTCGGTCCCATGGACAAAAGCTTCAATGGTGAATTTTGGGGAAATCAAGCCGAGATCTTCAACAAATCTCTTTGGAGAATTCACATATTCATGCAGGACAATTTTGCGGCCTATTGAGTTTTGAACCTCACTTCTCACACGGAAAGGAACTCCGCGGTAAGAGGCTTCAAGCAGTTGATCGGTTAATAGGTCGCTCATTGCGCAAATCCCATATTATTACCAGTGTTCAAGGAAAAGACACTATTCGTTATTTTACTTCCCGGCTCTGCTGAAGCTGTAATATTACCGCTCAATTCGACGCTTGTTTTTGGATTCCTTTCAGCGGCTCTTTCGGACGCAAGTTCCCCCTGTTTTCGCATTTCAGGAGTATCGCCAAAACCGAATAAAGAGGCAACATCATCGAACTGTGATTTGAACATGTCGCCAAAATCAGGCATTGCGCTAGTTATCGCCTCCCATGATCCCGCAAAATCAAGAGTAACAAACCGCGTCACGGTTTCAACCAGCGCCCTTAAAAGCCTCAACGCAAATTGAATTGGTCTTAATATAACCGAGAAAATCAATCCTATTTTATTGAGCGCCCAGAACAAAGCATCAAAGGCGTCGGCTCCCTCTGCGGTCATACCAAACAAGGTTGCGAAGGCTAATATTGTTTTGCCGATTTCAGATCCTATTCCGGTCAGAACATCAATGATCGGGTGCGCGGTATCGGTCCAATATATAAACACTCCTGCAAGCGCCATCACACCGGCAAGGGCTGCCGCGATGGGCGTTACAAGTGCACCCACCATAGAAATCAAAATACCCAAAGGAACGGCGATCAGGGCAACACCAGCCACCAAGACAGCAATAGCGATGCCAAATTGCATGATTGCAGGGTGAGCCTTCGCAAATTCTTTAATGACGACAACGACCTTTCTGAAGACATTTAATAATGATCTATAAGCAGGAAGGAGGGTGTTTCCGATAGCCTCTCCCATATTCTTAAAGGCCGCAATTGCTCTATCTATTAAAGTCCGTGTTGTCTTCAATCGTATGTTTTCTTCACGCAGCATTGAGTCCCTGGCTTCTGGACTAATAGCCACCGCCATAACTTTATCGAGCATGCTCATCTTTGTGATCGCCGCATCAATGAATTTTGCAGCTTCACGACCGTATTTCTTTTCGATAACCGCGAACCGTCTAAGCTCAGGTATATCGGCTAATCTTTTTAATTCCCCCTTTACGGCCTTGAGGGGATCAACCATTAATTTCGCATTTAATTTTGCATCAGAACGCATCCGAGAGAACATCTGCCTTAAACCTGATGCTGCAAGCTCCTGACTGACTTCCACCTGATTAGCAAAAGCTGCAAATCCGGCAACGAGTTTTGGCGGCATCTTGAGAGCTGCCATGGTGCCACTTGTACGCTCGATGATGTTGATCATCATTTTGCCATCTGCGGCGAAACTATCAGCGAGTAAGTTGGTTGAATCAAGTAGCACTTTTAATTTGGCTATGGGCAGTCCGAGTTTAGCGCCGATTGATCCAAGAATTCGACCCGCTTCCTCATCGGCAAAATCAAAAGCGCCTGAAATTCTGGAACCAAGTACGACGAACTTTTCCAATTCCTTCAAGGGAATGCCCATTTTCAGACCGGCGAAACCCTGAGCCATAAGACCTATTTTATCCGCGCCGATCCTTTCAGACATATTTTCCATGGATTGCGTGAATTTATCTAGGCCTGTGGTCCCGTCTTTATTTACGCGGACAAGGTCAGCCATTGCGCTTTCCACATTAACGGCTCGATCTACAAATTTTTTCAACCCGCCAATTATCGCTGCTCCTCCGATCGCACCTGCCAGCGCTTCGAATTTGCTTGCTGCCTTGCCCGCCCGGTCACCTAGGGAGGCGACTTTTCGTCTTGCATCACCGGCGGCTTTACCAAATCTTTTGGTTTTCTCGGTTATCTTGCGTAGAGGACCCGAAAAGCGATCAACGACCGTATAAAGATATTCGACATTAAACGCCATGTTTCCGGGCTTTCGCTGCTATGTTTTCCAACTCTTTCCTTATTACAACTTGTTCATAATAAGATAGGGAAAGGGCTTCGTTATAGCTAATTGCCCCTTCGCTACTGTAGGCTATCCTGACTGCTGACTTTATTTCTCCATCATATCCCCGAGATAGCCGATACCAAAAAAAGCGCAATATTTCATCGCCAAATCAAGCTGATCTTTGTAGCTCATTTCTCCCCAATGAACCGGCTTTAACGGGACCGTACCATCGATCATGCAAATAGAATTTGTCTCGATGAGGATTGCATTCTTGAATTCTTCGAGGAACTTGGTGGTTAATTCCCCGTCTGTGTCTTCCAGAGAAAAACCAGCCATCAAAAACTGTTGAATTTCTTCAGCCTGTTTGTTGAAATCTTCCTCTGACTTCGCGTCAAATTCTTCCATAATTGGCGTCGGTTGCTTTTGATCACCGAGCCGCTCACGTTGCTTTTCTGATACCTTTAGAATTACATTATTGATGATCATTGTCAGCTTGATCATGTATTTGGAGTGATCCCCTGTAGGCTCTGAAAGCTCCAAATATGGAGCCTCCTTGAAATCGCCGTTATAGGAATACTTGATCGGTTTCCTAAGCTGAAACGGGCAAAGCCCGGTAATTTGACTCATACTTTTATCCCTTGTTAATTTACCGTGTTAATTTTTGGCTCCTCATATGTGGACGCAAAAATTATCGCATAGATTATAGATCGGTTGGGTTGCCCTTCCACTCCAGAGCGATAACACCGTCAGAAGACTTCTGTTTCTCTGGGTCATTGATCAACGATGCGACCCGCATTGTCTCAGAAGCATTAGTCCCATCGGCAAAGCTTTCGACCAGACTGATTGTGTTCTGTCCGATGTTGGCCTTCCAGCCCTTGATTTGCTGTTCAATCGCTGGCGTAGGATAAACTGAGAACATCACTTCACCGATTTTAGTTTCGGCGTTTGAGGTATGCACAGTCTCGGCACTCTCCCCGCCAGCCGATGCAGAACGAACATTGGTTTCGCCCGTTCCGCCCTTGCTTGTTACGGTATTCGGAACAATGGAAACCGTATCATCATTGATCCGAACAGTAGGGTTTGAAAAAGCTTGCATTTAAATTCACTCCTTAAACGGTAATTTCGAGGCGTTCGCCTGTCAGACTGAAAGTAAGGGCAAGATTGTAATCGATCTGCCCGATCTGGGTGACAATTGGCAGTGGTCCGTTGATCGTCACAAGCCGCTGTGACAGAGTGACCTCGACGGTCGTATTGTCCCGGAAATAGCTTGTTGCATCATTGCCAGCCTGAACCAGAACCAACTCGGCAAGAGTGCCGTAAATCTGTAGCAGGATCGCCTTGATAGAGGCTTCGTTCTCAATTGAACGGTTAGCAACAAGATCGCCATCAGTCAAACGAGATTGAGGGAATGCTGCTTTGAGAGTTGAGAAGAAGATCTCACGGCAGACTGAGCCTGTATCAACAAAATTCAGATACAAGAAACTGTCATTTGAATTTCCGGCCGCATCTGTCGTGCGCGTCGTGACCACTGAGTTGGTGATCATGGAGTTGCCAGCGATATTCACACCGAAGGCCATTCCGCCGAGATCCCGTAGCTCGATCATTTCAGTGCCAGAATAAAGGTTCTTAGGCAGCGTGACAGGCGTCCGACCAAGCAATGTGTTGTGATAGGCCAAAGAAGCCAGAGAAGGCCCCCCTGTGCTATCCGCTAGGCCGTTTGCGATAACAAGGTCGGCGATCTGCGCCCCGGTTGAAAGCCGTTTGGCTCGAACCGCCATAAATTCACACATCGAGAAGTCGGCAGGATGCAGAATAGCCGGTCCTTTATCGAGCGTATCGTCAATGCGGTTATTGCCGCCGACGACCAAGGATTGAGAATTCAGGGGAGAAATGAACGATTTGAAATCCGCCAAGGTGTCGTCATGACCGGTGAAAATAACACCGTCCAAAAGCTGGTTTGATGAATTGAAACGGGTGTCAAACTCATCAGTCGGGATTGAAATGCTTGCTTGCCATGCTTCAGGCCATGCAAGGCCGGTAACGCGAAGCTCTGTTATTGAGTCAAGAGCATCTGTCAAAACCGGATCATTTGCCCCGCCAGTCCATCCGACAACGGTCGGTGTGGTTCCCGGCACTTCGCCAGAGATCCGGATACCGTAATAATCACCGATGGTCCCGACATCTACCGCCGTATAAGTGACGGTATTTGTCGCGACCCCGGAGGTGAAAAGCGCATCGGTCAATGTCGAGACAGCAGCTTCAACCGCTATCGCAATATCATTTTCAGCGGTTCCGCTATCGATGGAAACCGTCATCCGATAAAGTTCTTCTGAAACCACATCAATGATATAGGTTCCGTCTGCGGTTGCTGATCCGGTGAACTGAAGGGTTGCCGTTGCTGCCACGCCGGTTCCGCTTGGATCAACTGGAATGACATCGAGAACAGGAACAACACCGCCCCCGCTGACATTGACAGTTTCACGCCATGCAATGATTTGCTGATAAAGAAAACCAACGCCAAAATTGGTTCGCATATCGGTATCGCTCATCAAATGAACGTCCTGAACCAATTCTTTATCGGTCGCGGTTCCAGTGGCCCCGTTCTGGCTTACAATTGCGTTTCTGCGGTCGCGAAAGGCATCAACTACTTGAGCCTGAAGCAATTGGATATTAACAAGGGGCTGTGAGACAACACTCATTTCGTTTCACCTTTCTTCGCTGTTTGTTTGGTGTGTTTGGTTAAATCTTTGACGCAATCATCAATTTTTGCGTCCCGTAACCGGTTGCGCCAATATTTGTCGGTTGGCATTCCATCGACAGCATTAACTATCGCGATTTTTCCGGGTGCGACACCCTTCATTGAATGCTCGGTATTATTCTGGAGCTTCATTTTGTGGGTTCGCATCATTTTATCCTCATACATGTGTGACGTAAGCATAAACAATAATCCTTTTATCTACAATGGGTCCTTATCGAGGTCTATATGCAAGGTCATATCCTTGCTATCATTCTCGATTGTTTGGTAGATATCGCGGAAGGCGACGTCCGGTTGAATATTTATTCCATCGTCAAAAGTGAGGACGCTCGGTGTCTGCCACTCATAAGCATGGGTATAATAGGCCGTTGTGTAGGTCGCAGGACCATGACCATTATTGACGGTCAAATATTGGATGCTGCTTGCCGGATCAGGAAACCGTTTGCCATACAGAACAGAATAAAGTTGCAAATAAATATCACCATAAGCAAGATTTTGCGCAATGCCTCCGCTCATGTCTCCGTCATCGGTTGGAATAAAAACCAATGTCGAGAAGTTCTGCAGGATGGTCTGGCGGCCAAAATTTGCCGTGGTATAGGTGGCAATACTATCGTTCGAAGCATACCGATCTTTTGAAACCTCTACATCGTTCATGATCAGGAAAAGAGCAAACTTTCCTTCTGCCATTTTCGTATATACTTTTGCGGCTCTCTCACTATCGGCTGCCGAATAAATGCGATACCCGGATACGACTTCAACATCCTGCAGGGCGCCATCAGGAAACGGGGGAACATCTTCGAAAATGATTGTGAAGGTGTTTGCCGTGACAGAATTAATCGTATGGATGCCGATAAGCCCCGCAGTCCTGTCTTCGACCAGTTGACCCAGAGAAGGAGCCGCCGCCCCGTCAGGGGTCAGGATATCGAAGAATTGACGGTTTAAAACCGTATCCAGTGTATGCGTACCGTCCCAAGGATCGCCCATATTCTGCAATTCGATAGTTCCGGGATCGTTGGAAAGCACTTTCTCGGTCAGATCATGCTCGAACTCGGTTTCAATGGTGCTGGTTCCGTCTGAATTTATAACCACAGAGGCGATCTGATTTGGAAAAAGCCCACCAGATAACCCGATCTCTTCACCAGCAGTCAGGCCATGCGCTACCGCTGTGAAAGTGACTGTATCGCCTACCGCTTCTGCCGAGGCTGTAAATTTGTTTGTGAATGAATCTGATACGATAGGCAGATAGGTTTTTAAATGCGTCAGTATATCTGAAGGTGTTGTCGTCATGCTGCGTACTTCTTGAATGATTCATAATAAATTCTAATCGACGCGCCAGAGATATTATTTATCGCAACAATGACGCTTGGCCTTGGCAAAATCAGGTTTCTACCATTTCGGCCCTTTGTTCCCCTGTCAAGGTAATCCGCGTATGGGGCTTTCTGTCCAAGGCTCATTTGCGCCCATCCGTGAACCGCATAATCAACAGACCTGACCAGTCTTCCCGACCTACTCTTTGGGGCTTCTCCCGGACCGGATGCTTGATGCACTTGACCGCCGCGCAACCGATAAAGCCGCCCGGTCCTTGATCCTGTGCTTATGATTTTCTGATTTTCTTTAACGAACAATTTACCGATCGTATAGTTCGAACGCTCAACAGAACGTTTATGCAGCAACGCCTGTTTAGGAAGCTTGGCGAGAACCGATTTGGTCTTCTTGTTGGCCTTGATACTGAACATTATGCTTCACTTGCTGATTTCCTGAAGGAGCCGCGTTCTTGACACTGGATATCGACATAATAAGGGTCTTCGTTTGATAACGTGCGCCTGACAATTCTAAACCGGCGCTGGTCATAAAAGATAAAATTATTACCAGTCTCGACCGCCTCTGTGATCTTTCCCCGAACGACCGTGAAAGTGTGAGTTGGCCTATCCTCGATATTGAGCCCTTGAAATACGGCCGCCCCTGAGAACATGCCTTCGAGGGTCCGAATTCCAGCCCTTGTTTTAAGGACCGTTGCAAAGATTTCTTCCGGCTCGTTGTCGCCTATTTTGGCATCCGAAAGGGAGCGGCTCTGAATTACGATAACGTGCCGTAAATCACCAACACAAATCTTCTTTTTGCTAAATCTCTTGCGCTCACAACTAGCCAAAATGAGTTCCAATCACATAACTGGAAACCATTGTCTTGATGATATCAGGCACCCCGGATCCATCGCCGCAATCTCCGCAGTCGCCTCGATTATCGAGCAACATCAATACGAATTGAGCAATAGCAACTGTCAGTGATGCCGGGATTTTGTCATACCCTATATTAGCAGTAACCTTGTATAGGTAAGGCTGTAATTCTGGGTCACATCCAAGTGTCGCGTCGCTCTGAAACTGGATGCGTGGAAAGGCGGAATTTCTGAGTTCTAAATTAAAAGCAGTCTCTTCAACATATTCGTCACCGTCCCACACCTCTAAGGTTGTCAGGCTGTTGAAGGGATATCGCTCAACCTCGATAAAAGGGAGCGCCTCATACTGGCTTAACATGGCATAGGGGATCTGTGCGATAAGGGTGGTTGACCTGAAGGTCTGACCTGTGATTGCTTCAAGCTTCTCGATTGCGCTATCGATATAAACCACAATCAGTTCGTCGTCATCGTCGGTAAATCTTCCGCAATGACATTTGACGAATTTGAGGGAAACGACTTCCTTATCTGTGGCAGCCGTTTCCTGATAATAGTGTACTTTATCCAGCACTTTGCGCTTCCAAATCTTCAAGCATTAGAGCCATTTTCATTCTAGCATCAAGCTTGTAACCGAATTTTTCGGCATATGCGTCAAGGTCTTTTTTCGTGGTGAAAGTGCCGGCCTTTTCCAGTGAGAAAGTGTCGTCGTCTTCAGTCTCATCTTCAGTCGCCATAGCATCACCCGGACCGCCATTTTCGCCGCCCTCGATAGTGTCAGTGGCATTCTCAACAATCTCATCGCCGCCGCCCTCGCCCTCGATAACTTCTTCAGTGACTTCTTCGATGAACTCTTCGATCACTTCTTCAGTGATTTCTTCAGTGACTTCTTCGATAACTTCTTCGATAACTTCTTCCTCGTCATCGCCATCTTTCCAGTCTTTGGCGATACCCTTGTCTTTCAGAGACTGCTCGTCATCAGTGCCAAAGGTTCTTTTCTGCCCCTTTATCAAGTGAACGACTTGAACGCCTCTGAGGGCAATACTGATAGTTTTGATAATTCGGATCATATCCCTTTTTCTCCTGCTAGTGATAAGAGGGAGAGCCTAAGCCCTCCCTTTAATTATCATCAATCAAATTATTAAGCCGGGATTAGTTCGGCCCCAAGATTGACCATTAGATTGATCGTTGCATTTGCCGAGTCTGTGGAGACAATCTGGGCTTGCACGTATCGTTTTGTCGAATGCAGACCGGCCTTTTGCAGCAAATCACCATCAGCGGTAATTGCAACTAGACCTGTCACCACGGCGTCTTGTGCCGGATCAAAAATCGGAATGATCTTATCATCAATAACAGAGATCGCCCCGGACATTCCTGAATCATCACTTTCCAAGAATGTCAGCTTGAATGTGCCAGCGGAATAAACAGGTGCTGACATATAAAAGGAAACACCGAGATCATAATCAGCGGTATCGATGATTGCAGAGAGGGTCGTGGTATCGGCAGCAATGGCGCTCTGGTGAGCAAGCATCATGACCGATTGGGTTACCATATCTTTGACAGCCATTTGAATAACTCCTTAGCTGTTGAAATTAAAGAAACGTCTGCTTATTAGGCAGACAGCTTCAGGATTTTGGCTGCTTCGAAATTCGTAACTGCCGCGCCGGTACGTTTGGTCGTGTAGTATTTGATGTACGGTTTGGCGGTATACGGATCACGCAGAACCCGGATATCGAAACGGTCAACGATCGTATAGAACTCGGCCCAATCAGCGATAACAAGCGCCAATGAATCCGCTGCCACAACCGGAATATCAGACATGAATGTGACTTCATTTCCGAGCATGATTTTTGTAGCGCCTTCCCGCAGGATAGCAGGGTTAAGCAGATAAAAACCGTCCTCAGTTTTGAGTTGCATAATGGTCGTGAAGGTCTTCCGGTTCATGCCCCAAGAGGCACGCGCCTGATAATCTTCGATCAAGGTGTTTTGCAAAGCGATCACGTTGTCGGCGCTGATTTCAGCCGAGACGCCAGAATCCACCTGACCCACAGTACCGCGCTCGTAGACTTCAGGATCTGCGGAGGCCGCATAAGATAGGAAGCCTTTAGGCCGCAGGGAGCTATTCCCTGTTACGAAATCGGTGTTTTCAAGGCGACCGATACGAGTTGAAACCTTGCGAGTGAGCCAACCTTCGATGTCAAAACCGGCATCGTCCACCATTTTCTGCGTCGCTTTTGGCTGCGCATAATATTCGTGGATCGGAATTTTGACCATTCCGATTTGTGGCGTATCTGTATCGTTACGAGGATCAACCTCGCCAACAACACCGGCGTCTGCTTCGTCGTCATCGAGCATCACTTCCCAAACATCGGAACTGGTCGTTTCAATGGTCGCAAGACCCCGGACCGGTGATGTTTCGAAGATACGCTGAACAATGCGGTTCGAGCGATCAGGAGTGATGAAATAACCGCCTTCTGGACCGGAACCGGCGACCATGGCTTTGGTCATCATTTCGATTTCCGCGTCATCAACACCAAAAGTATTCTTGGCGATATAATCCCGCGTAATCCCTTCGACTGAAGCCGAGTCCAGGAGCGTTCCTTTGCGCAGATATTTCTGGACGCTTTTTTGATAGTCTTTGAGGAATTGGGAATTATCTTCCCCACCTTCACCGCGGCGCATTTCGATCAACGCTTGTTCCGCAGCTTTTTGACGTTCTTCAATTTCGTCAAATTTTGCTTTGGATTTTTCGAGGCCCATATCTTCCATTGATTTGGTCACGGCAGCGGAAATCTTTTCAACCTTTTCCTGATCAATAGCATCGAGGCGCTGATCAGTTTTATCGAGGCGGTCAGAAAGAGCTTTTTCGTTATCATTGACCGTTTCTTGAACAGTCGTGATCCCTTTGAAGATCTGCTCAAGCTTTTCTTCAGTGTTTAATTCGGGCATAGCGATTACCTTTTATCAAATAATTTATGGATTTTATCAATCGTGACTGCTGCTTTTTTGTCGGCGTCCGCATCCCGCATCCCGTCCTCACCCTCTGCATCCCGCTTCAGGTTCTTTATCGCAGCTGTAACCAGTTTCGAATTTTTGCTCTCTAAGCGTACACCATTCTTGAACAGTTTTTCAAGTTCTCGCTCAGAGTAGGCTTTCAGGTCATCAATTCTGAAGAAACCACCCGGCAAGAAAGGGTTTTCCAATCCAAGATGCTCATAGCATTTCGCCAACTTGAATTTGCTATGCTCACAGTCGTCTGCGCCTAGATCAATTGCGCCCCTTGATCCACATAGAACGCCAGCCAGAGAAAAGACGCCTTTTGGCACCATCTTGACGACACCGTCTACGATATCGAGAACACCGGCGCGGGAAAGATCGATATCACCGCCGAATTTTTCAAGACGTTCTGCGGCTGCCTTCTCATCCCATTCCTGAGACATATCGGCAGCCGGGAAATCCTGTAAATTCGATCTTGATTTGACTTCGGTGAAGTTTGCTTCAACATTCATCGGCTCACCGACAAGAGAAACCTCATACAAAACGATTTCTTCAAGAACGGCGATCTTTGTTTTATCGTCCTGTTCTTCAAACGAAATAGCCTTGATTGAAAACCCGATTGAGAAGTCAGAGAGAAAGCCTTTCTTGGCGAGTGAAAAAGCCTCTTTGCCGCGTTGTGTGTTCAGATCGACCTTGCCTTCAAGAAACAATCCGCGCTTATCGATCTTGGCGGATACGGCTGGAAACCCTCCGATCAGTTCCCGACTATCATGCATCCAGAGCATACGAATAGGGCGCTTCCGCTTGACGTGATCTGCAATAGTTTCGTCGAAGGCTTTCCGGGCTATCTTATCGCCGCCACGGTCCACATTGCCAAAGGTTGA
>PIVQ01001722.1 GCA_003354055.1 Desulfobacteraceae bacterium
GATGCTGTTATCGATTTCAAGAATAATGTTTTCAAAAGACATGGGCTTCTCCTTTTCTCTCAATTATAGGTGTTTTGGATTTGTCGCATCGATATATTTTTCAACCCCGTCGGCGATGGCATTGCTGATATCATTCCGATAGGACTTGGTCATCAGGCGCTTGCATTCTCTCTTATTACTGAGAAATGAGGATTCAATGAGAATTGAGGGCATTCTGGCACCGAGGAGCACATAAAACGGCGCCTGTTTTACCCCCAGGTCATTGATATTTGAATATTTCTTTTTCATTCCGCCCACTATGGATTTGTGAACATCATTGGCCAGGCGGGTGGATTCTTCTATTTTTGCATGTTTCATCAGATCGCTTAAGATATACTCCAGATCTGAAATATTTTTCTCCGAGGTCGCATTTTCACGGGCAGCCACGGCAATGGCCTGTTCATCTGTGGCCAGGTTCAGCATATAGGTTTCAATGCCGGCAAGTTTTTTGTTCCGCGCTGCATTGCAGTGAAGCGAGATAAACAGATCTGCCCGTTCGGTATTGGCAATGGCTGTCCGTTCTTCCAAGGTGAGTTTGCGGTCTTTGGTACGGGTCAGCATTACTTCGCAACCAAGCCGTTTGCGAAGTTTATCCGCCAGGTTTGTGGCCAGTTTGAGGACAATATCCTTTTCCCATACCCCTTTGACATAACCGGGGG
>PIVQ01000157.1 GCA_003354055.1 Desulfobacteraceae bacterium
GTTTGTCCTGAAGTTTGCCCTGTTTTTCGATGAGGGCATCCATTTCATCGTCAGACATGGGTTCGGCAAAGGCTTCGGATACTTTGTCATATTCTTTGATCAGGTCCACGGTTTCCTGAACTCCTTCTTCAACCACCTCTCGTACCGTTTTGTTGGAATCCACCAGAGGTTCCTGTTCCAGATATCCCACGGTCAAGCCTTTGGAGAGGATAGTTTCTCCGGCAAATTCAGTGTCTGTACCTGCCAGGATTTTCAGCAGGGAGGATTTACCCGAGCCGTTCAAGCCAAGGACGCCTATTTTAGCCCCGTAAAAATAAGACAGGGAAATATCCTTGAGCACCTGGCGTTTGCCATGGAACTTGCTCACATTGATCATAGTATAAATTATTTTTTTCGTATCTTCGGTCATGCTAACTCCTTAAATATTAGGCCTAAGGATCGGCTCCAAAATTACTTGATCTTTTGTTTTCAAAATACCCTGTTTTTTAAGGGGTTTTGGAAACAATTTAGACCAAGTTATTTTGTAACGATTCCTGAGCGCTAATTTGTCTTTTACTTCAGGGCCGCAATACATTCTATTTCAACCAGGGCATCCTTGGGCAGCCGGCCCACTTCAAAGGCGGACCGGGCAGGCTTGTGACCTTCTAACGCCGCTTCGTACACCCCGTTCATGCCCACAAAATCATCCATTGTGTCCAGAAATATAGTGGCTTTAACAATTCGGTCAAGACCTGAACCGCACTCTTCAAGAACGATTTTCAGGTTGTCCATGACCTGCTGGGTCTGCTCCTGGATGTTGGTTCCCTTAAGTTCCATGGTGGCGGGATCAAGGGGGATCTGGCCTGAGCAATAGACCATGTCGTTGTGAATAACCGCGTGGCAATAGGGACCGATGGCTGCCGGTGCTTTATCTGCAATGATGGGTTTCATATGAATTTTCCTTATTTTTAGTTATATCTTATTAATTATATTGGGTTACAACCGGCTCCTTCAGAATGAGGTCAATGGCCTCTCTGGCTGTCTTTGCAATCACCGGGAAGTGCTCATCCAGTTTGGTCATCTGCCGCAGGTTTTCAGCCGTCCTTAAAATCAGCCGGGCAAAATCCCCTTCAGCATAATCCGATCCGTGCATGAGCTCGTCCCAGGGGGTATCATGGGCCCAGGCATTTAAAAGAATGGCCGGCTGGATATAGAGGTTTGGCGCTGGAAATCCTTTTTTCAGCATCTTGATGGCAAAGGGTTTCAACCCCATGCGAAGATCAAGAAACGATTCTTTAAGCCGTTTGGGTAGGGCGGTCTTATACAGGGGATCGTCCTTGAATTCCTTTTCATTGACAAAGGATCCCATAATCGCGGCTAAAAGTGCCGGATCACGGTCCGGCAGCAGGTTGTGGCGTAAACCTTCCGCCACCAGCAACGGCGAGTCAATGCGCAGTTTAGATGCCCAGATCCCATCCTCGGTCAGCGCCGCAGGTTTGGTGTCTTCAGGAGTGACAAAATCCTCCTGAACAAGAAAGTTCATGTGGTCAGTGAAATCCAGCCAGAGATGCTCGATATCAAACCCGTATTTTTTCCGGGCTTTTTTCCCACTCTTATGGCCCGAGGCAATCAGGTAAGAGGCAAAGGATTTTTCCAGCAGGGTCCGGATCTGTTCCGGGGTGTGGGAAAGCAATAGATTGAGTACCATGGAAAAATCTATTTTAATCTGGGAGTCCACGTTCAGGGGCGGCGCATTAACCAGTTTGGCAACCAGGGAGATGTCCATGAATTTACCCGGCAGCACCATGGCGAAACCGATGTTGTCCATGCCGCGGCGGCCGGCTCTTCCTGACATCTGCTGGAATTCACTGGGCGTAAGGGAGAGGAAATCCTGGCCGTTAAACCGATCTGAGTTGAGAATAACCACGGACCGGGCGGGAAAGTTCACCCCGGCGGCCACGGTGGATGTGGCAAACATGGCATCAAGCAATCCTTCTGCCATCAGGGTTTCCACCACCACCTTCCAGGCAGGCAGGTGCCCGCTGTGATGCCCTGCGGTTCCTGTCTCTTCCAGGTATTGGCGCTGGGGATGGGTGGCCAGATGGGGATTCTTCCGGGTCAGCTCATCTAATCGATCCCTAAGGGCCTGTTTCCGGGCCGGATCTTTTTTCAGCAGACTGCCGTTGCATAACCGCACGGCCTGGTCGCATTCCGCCCGGGACTTGAGAAAAAAGATGGCCGGCAGCAGATCAAAATGATCCATGACCTTGAGTACATCTGCAAATCTTGGCAGCTTTCCCGGCGGGGCAAGCATGGGCCGCCGTTTGCTGTTGTTAAAGGCAAATACTTTTTTATGGAGCCTGGGCCTGCCGTGTTCCGTGGGCTCAAGCAGTGGGAAAAGGGTACCGGAAGGGTGAAAAAATATCGGATGAAGGGGAACCGGCCGGTTTGTATTTTCCACTATTTTACAGGATTTTCCCCTGATTTCGGTCAGCCATCCCGCAATTTGATCCGGGTTGCCGATGGTGGCGGAAAGCAGCAGCAGAGGGATACGCACGGGCAGATAGATCATGATTTCTTCCCAGACCACCCCTCTGTCCGCATCTCCCAGATAATGGGCCTCGTCCAGGATGATGAGATCACAGGCCATGTCTTCACCGGTATACATGGCATCGTAAAGCTGGTTTCTCAGGATCTCCGTTGTGCCGATGATGATGTCGGCATCTGCATTTTCCTTAATATCTCCGGTAAGAATGCCCACCTTTTCCTTGCCGAATATTTTCGAAAACCCGGCATGGATGGAGTTGGTCAAAGCTTTAAGCGGTGTGGCATACCAGGTTTTTCCACCATTCTCCATAATGGCTCTTGCGGATTCCTCTGCAATCCAGGTCTTACCTGCACCTGTGGGTGCGGTAACCAGGCAGTCCGATGTTTTAATGGCCTCAAGGGCCTCAAGTTGAAAGGGGTCAGGTATAAATGGTTTTTTTTCCGGTACACCGATTTGACTGAAGGTTTTTTTAAGGCCTTTATCCACACCCGGTGTCATGTCTGGGCGTTTTTCTGATCGGCGGGCGTTAGTGTCTTTGGAGTTCCTTCGTCCGGAGCCGTAATATCGTTTTTTCATGGACCAGTATAAACCATAAATTCAGTGAATAAGCAATAAAGTTCAGGATCATCCCGCCGGAATCAACCACTGGTGACTTGCAGCTTAATGGCCCCCTCTCCATGTGATGGGTGGGGTTTAAAACGTATTGAATGAGTGCCAGGGGGCAATATTGGAAAGGGGAAAAAATTGTTGTCCTTTGGACTGAAAGAGACTAATAGACAGGGGATGCTGAATTCTTAGGGCACCTGCAGCAACGGCAGATGCCGGCTTTTTATGGGATATAATGATTAGATCTGTGGGAATCTTTGATGTCATTGTTCTGAAACAGGAGGGTATATGATGTGTTTAAATAAAAAATGGCTGTTGGGTGTTCTGGTTTTGGGCAGTTTTTTGGTGATGATTGGGTGTGCCTCAACCCAGCTGGTAGAATCCTGGCAGGAACCTGTCTTTGAAGGCAAACCCCTGGGAAAAATTCTGGTTCTCGGGGTCTTTGACGAGGACAAATACCGCCATCTGTATGAGGATGGTGTTGTAACTGCCATTGAGAACAGAGGGGGGGCAGCCATTTCTGGACACACCCTCATGCCCGATGTAGGGGATTATGATGAAAAAGAAGAAATCATGGCTGCCGTGGCCAAAGCCAATGCCGATGCCGTGATGATCGCCACTCTGGTGGGGTTTGAACAAAAGGAAAATTATCGGGCGCCCCAGGTCGCCTATGTGCCTAGCATGGGCTTGGGCCGTGGGGTGTATGACTATTATGCCGTTTCCTACGACAGAGTTTATGACCATGGGCATACAGTTGTTGAAACGACTGTCAAACTCGAGATCACCGTGTTTTCTGCTAAAACCAAGAAGATGGTCTGGGCCGGGGCCACCAAGAGTGTGAATCCGAAATCCGGTGGAAAATTAGTGAATGAGGTGTCCGGACTCATTGTGGATGATATGAAAAAGGCGGGTTTTCTTTAACCTTAAAATTCTCACACACAAAATTAAAAGGTTATGAGCAATGAAAAAATGTCTGCTTACTCTTTAGTTGGTGTTGGGATTACAGCGGATGGTTTTCTTTCAGGTATTGGACCACCTGCCGGGCTGAGTCCATTCCGAATTGTGATGGGTCAAGTTCGGGAATGGGAATAAAATAAAAATTGGTCACATCATCCCTTGCCTCAATGGTGTCAAATCCGTCCACCCGGCAGATAAAAGCCATATCGGTGATCGGGTAGGTGACGGATTTATAAGGGTATAAATTGGGAAAGGAACAGAGATAAGAAAGGTCGGTGACATTCAGATTCAACTCTTCTTTTATCTCCCTTTTCAGGCTCTCTTCAATGCCTTCGCCCGGTTCTGCAAAGCCGCCTGGAAGATCAAGGCTGCCCCTGGCAGGATCATATCTGCGCCGGGTGACCAGTAATCTGTTTTTGTCATCTATTATCAAAGCCATGGCTGCGGCTGCACAATTTAGAAATAAGAGAAAGCCGCAGTCCGTGCAGCGAAAGGATTTAATACTGTCTTCAGTCAGGCCGGATCGTCCGCAGGCAGGGCAGTAGGTTAACCGGTTGCGATTGGGGTTGGTCTGAAAATCAGGGTTCTGGGTCAAATGGTTTCGGTGGTTCACAATGTTTTTCCTTAACAGGTCAGGTGGAAACAGGCACTGATACGCAGGGAGGAGGCATCCTGGATCATTTTATTGTAAAGAGTTACAGCCTCTGGGGTGGCCATGGCACGGATCTCTATGCCCAGGGAGTCGAGTTCTGTCTCAAGGCCCGGTGCCAGCGTCATTCTTCCGTAGGCACCAGTTCCGGTAATTATCAGATTCGGTTTTTCATCCACAAGGCTTTTCAGGTCCGCCATCTCCAGCAGATGGCCTGTTCGCCTGTACCAGTTGTCCCGGATCCGGCCGTCCGGAAAAATAATAAGATCCGAGGAAAAAGACCGGGATCCGATGGTCATTTTGCCAAAGGCATATGATGTGATCATCCGGATTCTCCTTGATTTGTGCTTGAACGAAAACTCACCCATCTGCCGCGTTGCTGCAAAAGCATGAAATTCTCATGTACTACAGTACACTCCGGTTTCATACTTTCTTGCGCCTTGCATATGGGCAAGTTTTCATCCAAGCACAGGGGGACTGTCTGCCACGATTTGTTAACATAAAAATGTTAAGGAGTTTATCCATGTTTAATTATTTACCCTATCTCAGGGGGAGGGGTCAACGCTCCGTTGATTCAATCGATATTAATCTCTGACTTTAACCGCATTTTTTTTGTCTGTATCCGCACTGGTTAATTATATCAATGTTGCGTAATCTTAAGGCCATATCAACGGTTATAGCAAATAACAAAAATATGTTCCGCTATGACCAGGAGTGCAGCACAATAAAAAAGCGATTCAAGGCTGTACCGGTAGCGTTATTTGCTGGTTCAACCCGTGGTGTTGGAGAATCTTGAATCGGAATATAATTTTGAGAATCGCTATATCAGGAGAAAATATGATCATCCATCATTTGAGAAATGCCACCTTTGTAATTGAATCCGGGGAAAATTGTATTCTGGTTGACCCTATGCTTGGCCCTAAAGGGGCATTACCCCCCTTTGCAAGGTTCAAGCATAAGGCACGGCGAAATCCGACTGTGGAACTGCCGGATAATGCGGATACTATTCTGGACCGGGTGACTCTTAGCCTTTTGACCCACTCCCAGAAATGGGGGATTGAAGCCCTGACCCATTCGGATCACCTGGATGCTAAAGGGAAGGCCTTTTTAAAAGAAAAGCAAATACCTGTGGCCTGCCCGGCCGGGGATGCTGCATATATGGAAAAGAACGGAATTCAGGTAGCTGCTGCCCCGGCCCATTGGCAATCCCTTTCCCTGGCCGGCGGGAAAATCACGGCTGTACCGGCCCGCCATGGTCATGGATGGATTCATCGTCTTATGTCAAACGGGGCTGGTTTTTTTCTGGAATTACCCGGGGAACCGAGCATCTATATCAGCGGAGATACTGTATACACTGAAGATGTGAATCGTGCTTTGACTGAACTAAAGCCAGATGTGGCTGTGGTGGCTGCGGGAAGTGCCAGCCTGGATGTGGGCGGCCCCATCCTCATGCCCATGGAAGAGATACTTACCTTTGTGAGAACTGCTCCCGGCAGGGTTATTGCCAATCACCTTGAGGCACTGAACCATTGTCCCACAACCAGGACCGGATTGATATCCGAACTGGAAAAACAGGGTTTGGTGTCCAAGGTGCTTATCCCCTCAGACGGTGAAACCCTTGAGTTGAGTTGATTAAACAGTGCTGCAGGTTGGAGGCTTGGATAAAAAATCCGTTAACGGGTCAGCCGAAAGATCCGACTTAAAGTTTGATTGGTCATATGTCATTGGAAAATTCCTCCAGACTATCGAGCCAGATATTTCTGAGCTGGAGCCATAGTACACCGATACTGAAAATCCCTAATATGAAAAGGATGTTCAATCCATGTAAGACGATCAATGTGTTTAATGTCGTTCCCATATCTGCCTCCGTAAAAAACTGGAAATAAAAGGAGGAAATGTATACTTCTCTCCGGATAATTTGGGGATGATTATAAAAGGAGGGTCCGTTTTTGTCTGTTGATCTTTTGTGGTATTTTGTTAAAAAATGTGACTGTCCCTAATTGCTTAGAATTTTATAGTATTTTGTTCGGTGCTTGACTTTTGGGGGTGTCAGACCTTAGTATGAACAATTCTGACAGCGGATAAGAAACCCTTCAGGTTTCATTCATAGCAAGCCGCTGTCTTTCACATTAAATTGCAAAGGAGGGAAATCATGTCAGAAGCGTATTGTAAGGATTGCGGCGCTTCCCTGAAACCTCAGTCGGAAATATGTTATGTTTGCGGGTCGAATGCCGCTGCTGATTCGGACATTGAGCCTAAGTTAAATGAGGAATATCTGAGCGCCATCGACAACCAGGTTCCCGAGAACTATCCAGGCTATTAGAGGTGGTCTTCAGGAACTGCCGGAAACCTTGTTGAGAGCCAGGCCACTGCCCAGGATGAGCAGGGCGCCCATGAAAAACTGCCAGGATACCGGATCATTAAGCAGAAATATTCCCACCATAGCTGTGAATACGGTTTCCGTAGACATGTATACCCCGCCCTCGAATCCCTTGCAGAAAAAGAATCCCTGATTCATCATAAGCTGGGCAATGGTTGAGCTGAGTATAATACCGGCGATCATGATCCACTCCAGAGAAGTTTCCGGCAGTATTGGAGAGTAAATGCAGTAGGGCAGGGTGAGCAGGGTGCCTGTGGCACAGAAGTAAAGATAAATGACTACCACCCCGTTGTGTTCTCTCAAGGAGCGGATCAAGGTTACGGTGAGCCCTGCAAAAAAGGCACCCATAATGGCCATGGCCTGTCCAAAGGTAGATCCTGTAAAACCAAAATCAAAGAGAATCGCTACCCCGATGATCAGGACAATCATACAGGCGGCCTGCTTTATATTGATCCCTTCCTTATAGATCATCAGTCCGAAAACAGCGGCAAAAACCGGATAGGCGTAAAAGAGAACAGATGCCGTTGACATGGGCAGGATACGCAATGAGGTTATGGCCCCCAGAAAGGCCAGGGAGCCGGTACAGCCCCTGAAGATCAACAGGGGGATATTATGACCCCTGAATGGATTTTTCCCTTTGGATGAAAAAGTCAGCAGAAGCAGCATACCGCCGGCGCATCGGATGAATCCAAAATGCCAGACCGTATATTGCTCCGGCATGAGCTTGACCAGAACGCTCATCAGGGTAAAGAGCAAAGCTGCCCCCAGCATATACAAAGGACCGGCAACCCTGGTGGCGGGTATGATTGATTTTATTTTTTGTGATAATGCTTCCATGTTCAAAACCTCGATCGTTGAAAATCTTTCCATATCATTGGTGGTGTGAATTCACAACCCGGGATAGGGAGTATAAATCCTTTTCCCTCATCTGAAAGGAAATAAACCATGGAAAAAATGATTGCCAATTGCGGCCTTGTCTGCACGAGCTGCCCTACATATTTAGCTACATTAAATGACGATGATGACGCCCGGGCAAAAACAGCCAAATTTTATAATGAAAAATTCGGGTTTGATTGTAGCCCGGAAGATATCAATTGCGACGGCTGCCTGTCTGAGGGCGGCAGACTGATCGCATATTGCGCAGACTGCGAGATTAGAAAATGTTGCAGGGAAAAAAATATCGATAATTGTGCGGTATGTAAAGACCAGCCCTGCGACCATCTCAAAAAATTCCATGAGTTTGCACCGGAGGCAAAAATGGTCTTTGAGAAATTGGTGGCTAAGGATCGGCTTTAAAATTACTTGATCTTTTGTTTTCAAAATACCCAGTCTCTTAAGGGGTTTGGGAAACAATTTAGATCAAGTTATTTTGTAACGATTCCTAAGGTCAACGGATAAGGACCAGCCCGTATACACCGGCAGTTTCTGAAGCCGGCGTGCCTTTTCCCAGTGGCTCCGCATCCCATCCGGCAGCATTAATCAGTTTTCCCACATTGATGCCAAAGCCGGACATGGAGGGCCTTGCCGTATCCGGATGTCTGCAGATGGCTTTCTTTAAGAGCCGTTTGCACTTGGGTTTATCATGGCAGAAAATTGTTTTGCATGAGCCGCCGGCAAAGGCACGGGCCCGGGTAAACCCAAGAGCATTGGCCTGGCTTTCCACAAAGGCCGCAGTGCCGTGGAGCAATTCAAAAATATGTCGGCGTTCAATGAGGTTATTTGATACCAACGGCACAATGGCCAGTGTAATCGTCCTCTTTTTTATCCAGGATTTCCGTCCGGGTAAATACTTTAGATAAAAGTTTGGCCACAGCCTGTGGAGTGTAATGGGTAAACACGTCATGGTCTATCTTCATTTTTTCCATATCAGCCTTCCCGACAAAGCCGATAACGAGCCTGCCCCCGGGTTTGAGGATATTGTGAATTTTTGCCAGAGTCCGGTCCGGATCTGCCCAGAAATAAAGGGTGTTGACCGTGAAAACACAATCAAATGAATCCTGTGCAAATTCTGCTGTATCAAAATTCCCAAGCCTTAGATCTGCCCGGCCGGTCCGTATATGTGCTTTGTTCCTTTTCCGGGCCATGGCTGCCATGGTCTTAGAAAAATCAATGCCGTGGATACAACCGGTATCCATTTGATTTGCCAGGTCTTTGGTAAGAAATCCAGTACCATAACCGATTTCCAGGGCCTGTTCATGTCCCTGAACGTTCAGAGTCTGCTTCACAAAATCATTGAGCAGCACATTGCCCTTATCAAATACCCGTGACATGAAAAAACGACCGAACAGGCCTTTGGGCTGCCTGGCCTGGCGTGAAAAAAAACTGGTAAAATTCATCATTTATATCCTTTGTTTCAATCTGATTATCAACGTCTTCTAGTAATGAAACGTATTAAAGCATATAGCGTATGAAAATTCATCACCCATTTGGGGGAGAGTGTGAAAAAATATTCTGTCCCCCTTTTTTTTTCTCTCATCTGTTACTGGCACAGGGCTGCCGGTATGTTGCATAATCCCGGCAGATTAGTATAATTCGGTTGCAGATAGGGGGAAATGAATTGGAAACAACACAGGATAATGCATCGCAACAGATCATCCGGGGCTATCTGTTTGCCCTGGCTGCAACAGCCATATGGTCGGGGAACTTTATTGTGGCCAGGGGATTAAGTGAGCATATCCCGCCGGTAAGCCTGGCTTTTTACCGGTGGCTGACCGCTGTGCTGGTCTTTACCCCTTTTGCCCTTAAGGGTCTGGTCCGGGAATGGGTATCTGTCAGGAAGCATCTATGGTATTTTAGTATTACCTCTTTTTTAGGGGTTACCTGTTTTAATACCTTTATCTATATTGCAGGCCATACAACAACAGCCACAAACCTGGCGTTAATTGCCATTTCATTTCCGGTATTTATCATTCTTCTGGGCAGGATTTTCTTTAAAGAAGTCGTGTCTCCGGGAAAACTGTTTGGTGTTGCCCTGGTGCTTCTCGGGGTGATCTGCCTGATAACCCGTGGAGAATTGTCCTCTCTGAAAGAGATTTCATTTACCAGGGGAGATTTGTGGATGCTGGCGGCATCCGTTATTTTTGCGGTTTACAGCATTCTGCTTAAAAATAAACCCGCTGATATTTCATTATTCAGTCTTCAATTTACCTGTTTTATTCTGGGGCTCGCTTTTTTACTCCCCTTTTATCTCTGGGAACAGATCGGCATCCAGGATGCCCTATTAACATGGACCACGGTTCCGGCCATTCTTTATGTGGGTATCTTTGCCTCTCTGACGGCCTTTTTATTCTGGAATCGGGCCATCGTTATTCTGGGGCCGTCCAGAGCCGGTATGGTTTACTATACCCTGCCGCTGTTCAGCGGTGCCCTGGGGGTGCTTTTTCTGGGGGAGACCCTGAGTCTCATTCACCTGGTCAGTCTGCTTCTGATTATCAGCGGCATTTTGTTTACCAATCAGGCTGACAGAAGAAAAAATGGAAAATAAAAGCATCTTGCCGAGGATGGGGAAAAAAGGTACGCTATTTGCTTAGTCATCCTTCCTGAGGAGTGTGATTTTTCACTCTCAATTATTAAGGAGGCACCATGGCAGGATTTTCCATCTACCGGTTCAAAAGTCTGAAGGCAAGGCTCACAGCCTTGCTGCTGATCCCCGTTTGCATGCTCATGTTTATCGGCGGTACCCTGACATTTTTTTATACCCGGAATCTTATGGTGGATCAGTGGAATGAGTCTGCTGTGTTAAAACTTGCGCGAGCTGCCCATGATATTGAGATGCGGCTTAAAGCCCCGTTGAATTTGCTGAATGCATTGTTTGAGGCCGGTGGTCGGACCGCGGCCTCCCAGGAGGATATGGTCAGGGTTCTCAAGGCTGTGCCGGGAGTGATTGATGCGGTATATACATCGGCTGTCCAGGAAAATGCAGGATATGGGGAAAAGAGGATGGGAAGGTCGGGAAGTCTGGGGCAATCCCGTGGCAGGATGAATTTTCACAGGTCCAGAATTTCAGAGGTTTCCTCTCCTGCCTATGATTCTGCCCTGGGAAAGAAAACCGTAACTATGACCATGCTGCTTTCCGGCACTGATGGAAAGACTCTGGGATCTTTGAAAATCATCATGGGGTTTGATTACCTTCTGGAAGATATTACCCGGCTGGGGTGGTGGCAGAGTGATCTTGCCTGCCTGATAACAAAAGAGGGCGGGTATCTGGCCCACACCAATATGACCATGACCGACAGGCAGTCTCTGGGTGACAACGGCGACCCCCTGGAACTGGCCATTTTAAAGGAACTGACTGAAAATAAATCCGGCACGGTCCAATCAAAGGAACATCCGCCTGAAATGATTGCCGGATTCTATACCCTTGATCAGGTGCCCTGGGTGGTGGTCCTGTTTGCAAAGGGGGATACGGTCTTAAGGCCGATTATTCTTTACCGGAACGCCTTTATTCTGGGCAGTTTATGTCTGGCCGGAATTATTTTGATCCTGATCCGGTTTCATACCGGCCGGGTGATCAACGATATCGGTCTGATTTCGGACAAGGCCGACAAGGTTGCAAAGGGAAGGTACGGTACCCCCATATCGGTGCCGGGAAGAGATGAGATCAGTCAGTTGATGCGCTCCTATAACACCATGGTGCAAGGATTAAAGGAGCGGGATATCATAAGGGATTCCTTTGGACGGTATGTGGATCCCAAGTTTGCAAAAACACTGATGGAAAGGCCTGATGCCGGAAAGCTGGGCGGTGAACGGCGCGAGGTCGTTATTCTGATGTCTGATATCCGGGGATTTACCCATCTGTCCGAATCTTTCAGCCCTGAAACCATCATTGAGGTGCTCAACCTCTATTTTTCCAGGATGATTTCCATTGTTCAAAATCATCAGGGTATCATTGTGGATTTTTTCGGGGATGCCATCCTGGT
>PIVQ01000866.1 GCA_003354055.1 Desulfobacteraceae bacterium
AAAGACAAACTTGAGGCTGTTTTCCCCTACTTCTTTGATGACGATCGTATACATATTGTCCGCAAGCCCTGGCTGGACAAGTGGTTTATTGACCGGCCCGCCCAAGGCCTGTATGAAAAGCGGGACTTAAAAATCGGGCTGACCGGGGATAATATTGAGATTTCCGACGGGGGAGAAACGATATACAACCGGTTAGATCTTGCCCCCACCTCACCGGATGATGCGGTGGAGGACATTTTGTCCCGGATTTCACCCGACAAGACCAACCGGGATGATCTTGAAATTACAGCCGTGGGCAGCGGTAACGGCTTTTCCGGAAAAAGTGCCAGTCTCCTGGCCCGTTTCGGCAAAAGGACCGTCTGGATTGATCCCTGTGCCTTTCCTGCCCATAGCCTTGCCGATGTCGGAGTTCACTGGGACGATATTACCGATATTCTGATCACCCACAACCATGAAGACCATATGTCCGGATTTTCAGCCTGCCTGCGCCGGTGTGAACTCAAAAAACGGAAACTGAAGCTTATCACGGGGAAAAATATTTTCAAAATTCTTAAAAAACAGTTTAGCCCCCTGTTCCCTCATATAGATCGGCTTGTAGACTTTCAGGAACTTTCTCCCGGTACCCCTTTAAAGTTTGACAGGATTACCATTGAATCCCGTTGGAATCACCACTTTCTGCCCTACGGCACTCTTGGGCTTAAAATCTCAGCCGGTGGCAAAACATGCGGCATATCAGGGGATACCAAATTCAGTACAAGCATCAATGCTATTGTCGGAAGGCCGGAACTGGAACCCTCCTGGTTTACGGACTGTGACCTGGTACTGCACGAAGTGGACTTTTCCTCTCCCGATGGTGTACATTCCTACTGGGAAGAGGTGGCAAAAATCCGGGACGCTATTTCCGGAACCCTGTACGGCTATCACTCACCGGAAGTTGACTCACCTCCACTTCCCCAGGTCCGGGAAGGCCAGACTTTCAGGCTGTAATACGTAAAAGGAGAACAACCATGTTTTTCAAACTCCTGTTCAAAAAAGAAGACCGGCTGGAAAGCCTGATTTATGACTATCTCAAAGCCCTGGAGCAAACAGAGGAATATTTTCTCAAGGCCTTTGAGACCTGCCTTGCATCCCCCCATTGCGAGGCCTTTCATTTTCTGATCAACCAGACCCACAAGGCGGAGTCCAAGGCAGACGACATCAGAGAAGAGATCAAGTCGATCATGTACGGCAAGGCGTTGATCCCCGACTCAAGGGGCGATGTCATGGGGCTTCTCGAAGCCATGGACCGCATTCCCCATCTGCTTGAACGGGTGCTGTATATGATCCAGACCCAGAAAATCAATATTCCCGAATTTCTCATTCCCGATCTAAAGGACCTGATTCGGATCAGTCTGGAGAGCTGTGATCTCATGGGAGACCAGGTTGAAGCGCTGTTCAAGAAAAAACAGGGGATCAGGGCTCTGCTTAAAACCATTGATGTCAATGAGAGCCATTGCGATCATATCGAACGGCGCATGATTACAAGGATTTTCGAGTCTGAGCTGGATCCGTTTGACAAGCTTCAGCTCAAGGAACTGGTGGTTGAGATAGGCAATATTTCCGATGAGGCCGACCGGGTATCCAAACGGATCAACATTATCAGTATGAAGCGGCGGGTGTAATCATGCTATCTTTATTGGGCGGTGTCTTTCTGGGATGGTCCCTGGGTGCCAACGATGCCTCCAATGTATTCGGCACAGCCGTGTCATCCAGGATGCTCAGGTTCTGGACGGCCGCCATACTGGCATCAATATTTGTCGTGGCAGGAGCGGTGTTTTCCGGCCAGGCCGGCATAGAGACCCTCAAGGGCCTGACCGCTTTCAAACTGGACCAGGCAGTTATCTCATCAGTGGCAGCCGCCCTGACCGTTACCATCATGACGGTGGTGGGTCTGCCGGTATCCACATCCCAGGCCGTGGTCGGGGCCATCCTCGGCATCGGCATCCTGAACAATCAGCTAAACATCGCAGGCCTGGGAAAAGTTGTGGCCTGCTGGATCGGCACACCCATAGGCGGCGCAGTCATTGCCGTGATTCTCTATCACCTCATGGCTCTTGTCTATAACCGCCTGAACCTGAACCTTATCAAATCCGACATTCTGCTCCGCCTCTGCCTGATCGTCTCCGGCTCTTACGGTGCCTATGCCCTGGGCGCAAACAACGTGGCCAATGTCACCGCTGTTTTCGTGGGAGCAGGACTTCTCACCGTCTTTTCCGCAGCCCTTATCGGCGGCCTCAGTATTGCCTTAGGAATCCTGACATACAGCCGTCCGGTCATGGAAACCGTGGGGAAAAAACTGGTCCGCCTGGACCCTTTCTCATCACTTGTAGTGGTCACCGCCATGGGCATCACAGTCCATATCTACACCCTGATAGGCGTCCCGGTCTCAACCTCCCAGGCCGTCATCGGCGGTGTCCTGGGCGTAGGCATCGTCAAAGGCGCAAACACCGTCAGCAAAAAAACCCTGACCAACATCCTCCTGGCCTGGTGCCTCACCCCGGTCGTGGCCTGCTTCTTTGCCCTGATCATCCATTTCATTGCCCATCTGCAATATATTCCCGGGTAAAATCATAGGGTCCCTGGAAATCCGCTACACCTTTGTTTTCAACGCCGATAGAATCCGATAAGGTGTATTGTCTGGCTCGAAATCTAACTACCCACACAATCGGGTAATCGGCTTAACACATAAACCACTGCCATTATTGATTTTTAGCATTTCCACCAACTCAATAACCCAATAATCTGATTAATCGATTAAATTAATTATTGACATTATCGACCAATGCTTCTATGGTAAATATCATTTCGACAAATAAGGAGGAAAAAATGGATAACTGGTATGCAA
>PIVQ01001723.1 GCA_003354055.1 Desulfobacteraceae bacterium
AGGCGATGTATATTCTAAAATTCAAACATTAGACGATGCTCAACGCGAAGAAATTGAAGCAGACATTCAAGCTGTTTACGCTAACCGCCCTGCTATTGCTATGGTTGACTCCGATCGTGGTATTACAAACCTACACGTACCAAGTGACGTGATCATTGATGCCTCTATGCCTGCTGCAATCCGTTCAAGCGGTCAAATGTGGAATAACGATGGTAAATTACAAGACACCAGCTTTGTAATTCCAGATCGTTGTTACTCTAGTGTTTACCAAGCAACTATTGATTTTTGTAAAGAAAATGGCGCGTTTGATCCAACTACAATGGGTAGCGTGCCAAACGTTGGCCTGATGGCTCAAAAAGCGGAAGAATACGGTTCACACGATAAAACGTTTGAAGCTAAAGCAAACGGTTCTATCCGTGTTGTTGATGCAAATGGCAATACATTACTTGAACACAGTGTTGAGCAAGGCGATATCTGGCGTATGTGTCAGGTTAAAGACGCACCAATTCAAGATTGGGTTAAGCTTGCAGTGAACCGTGCACGCGCAACAGGCGTTCCAGCTATTTTTTGGTTAGACGAAAATCGTGCACATGATTCGCAGCTAATCAAAAAAGTAAATAAATACCTAGCAGATCACGATACATCTGGCCTAGAGATTCAAATTTTAGCACCGCTTGAAGCAACATTGTTCTCATTA
>PIVQ01000867.1 GCA_003354055.1 Desulfobacteraceae bacterium
TCTGCTTTGGACTGGCTTGCCAAGCTGCTGACCCATATCCGCTGAAGTTAATTAAATTGGAGGCGTCACCTCTGGATTCGGGCAATGTTTATTCCCAAATTCCGTCTGTAGTCCTGAAGTTGCCGGTCAATCACCGAACCTATATTTGCCCCCACATTCCAGACTCGGGTAGTGGGTAGGGTATCGATACGAATTCTCGTTCGCCTGTTGTTGATATTGCCGTTAATAGGGTCTCCGTTGTTGGTCGGGTTAATACCCCAATTGTGGTTGGTGTCGGGAATAACGACTTTAAGGTCTGCCCTGGCCGGATGGTTCCGAGTTCTTATGATCCGGCAAATAGCGTCGCGGATTGCGGTGATTCTTTGCTTTTTAAAGCCCCAGTGGTGATCGATGCTGTAGGCGAAGTTGAATCCGGGCGGTGGATTCCGACCCATATCAGACCAGACCTGGATGATTCTGGCATGGGTGTTATTGTGACGCTCCAGCGTAAATGAGTGGCATCCCAGCATAATGCAGCAGTATGCCCAGCCGTTTTGGTTTAACACCTGCCTGACACCATTGGTTGCCGTATTCCGGCTTCTGCTTCTGTAATCAAAATGCCGATGCCAGAGGCCTTCATTGCAGTTCAGTGGAAGAATTTCTTTTAACAAGTTGGTAAAGAGGCCGCAGGAATTGGCATACCGGTTTTTTTCCGTCAGCCATTGCGGAAATCTGTGTCGGGTGGTCTCACTCAAAACCCCGGTTGCAGTATGACACATGATCCGCTCAAGCTCCCAATGATCACGAATATGAGGCTGGTCCCACGCCGCCCTTAAAAATGCCCCGGTAAACCGACCGAAACGGGGCTCCAAAGCTATTATCAGCCGGCGGATCCTTGTTTGCGCCCTTGTTGCTTTATTACCGTCACGACCGATATGAAGGTCATCATAAATTGTTTGTTTCCTATGGTCGTTCAGCCTATTGTATTGCCATCTGAGAAGATCGGCGTAATTTTGGGATGTCAGGGTGGCAAGAGTGTCCAGGGTTGAGCCTACTCGATTCGTTTTTGGCATAACTATTCTCCTTTAAGGACCACTGCATATTTTCTAAACATAATCCGGTCAAAGGTAAGACCGATCCACTTGCCCAGAAGCCCTCCTGCAATAGTCCATGCTGCAAACAGCCCGACATTGGTAATGGTGAGTCCCCCCTGCCATTGGAACAGCCAAAGGGCCGCGCCTGTGGTAAGGGCAATACAAAGACCTATTTTCCCAAGGCCGCATCCGCAGGAAAAATAGGTTCGGTTTAGTTTCTCTTCCCATTCCAAATTTTTTTGACGGGACAATTTTTCAAGTTTTAAAACCACCATACCAAGGTTTAAACGATTGCGTTCAGGCCCCAGGCCGTTGATCAAATCATTTAGTTTTACATGGGTATCCACAACAAACTTAGGACCCCGTTCGGTATCAAGGGGTTTAAAATCAGTCCCGGATTCTGATAAAATATTCTCAAGGATCTTATCACCGGTTTTTATCATCATGTTCACCGTTCCCTTAACGCCTCATCCTGGTATCGCATCAGGGGAGACAAAAGATATTCGATAATTCTACGTTTTCCGGTTTTAATTTCTGCAGTAACTGTCATACCGGGACTCAAGTTCACCATCCGGCTGTCCGCATATATTTGGGTGGCTGCCATGATAATAGTGGCATCATACACCAGCCCCAACTTTTCATCCGGTATGGCATCCTTGGATATATGCAGAACCAGACCGTCTATGATCCCGTATTTGGTAAAGGGAAAGGCCTCCACTTTTACTTCTGCCACCTGGCCTGCCCGGACAAATCCGATATCTTTGTTCAGAACCCGGCACCTAACCTCAAGGGGGCCGGTCTTGGGCACTACATGCATAAGGGTTTCAGCAGGGGTGACAACCCCGCCTACGGTATGAACAGATAACTGCTGCACAACCCCGTCCACAGGGGAGCGAAGCGCCATTAGCCGCTCCCGTTTTTTTGCCTTTCTAAGGGTAATGCCGGCTGAGTCCGCACTGTCTCTTGCCATGCGCAGCTTTTCGAAAACCTCTTGAAGGGAGGTCGCCTTAAACTGTTCCTTTTCCTTTTTTGCTGCACCTATGGCCGACTTGGCCTCTTCTAACCGGAATTTTTCAATCCTCATGTCCATGCGGGTTTCAATGAGGTCCTTTTGAATGCTAAGCCATTCCGGCTTGGTATAGTATTGTTTTTCCATAAGCGGGATCAGCATCTGCTCATACTCTTCCAAAAGGGGTAAGGTCTGTGATAGTTTTTGAATTTCGGATATAACCACGGCTTTTTCCGAGTATCTCTGGTCAAGATTGGCGTTCAGTACCTCGGTTTGGGCATTATAGGCATTTATATCACTGTAGAGCTGCTCTCTTGCCTCATGCACGGATTGTTCTCCGGAATCCTCGGGGGGAATAAACCCTTCATCCTGCCCTTGAAAGACGCTGAGCAATGCCTCAAGGCGTTTTACTTCAAGGCCGGACTTGCTTTTTTCCCTTACCACCTGGTCCGTATCCACTTCGCTGTCCGTGGGGTCCAGGTAAATGAGCAGTTCATCTTTTTTGACAAACTGGCCGTCGCTTACCAGGATGGAGCGTACAATGCCGATCTCCACAGGCTGGATTTTTTTAACTCCCCCTGCCGGAACAATGCTTCCGCCTGCAACGGCCACAACATCCAGCTTGCCGATAATGGACCAGGCAAGTGCAATCACGAAAAATGCGGCAATGACCAGTGCAAGGGTTCTTCCCAAAGGATGGGCCGGGGTTTCCATGATTTCCAGGGCAGCCGGTAAAAACTGGCGCTCATCCGGACCAATTGTTGGGGGAGCCTTGTCCGGCTTGGGGTCTGATGA
>PIVQ01000868.1 GCA_003354055.1 Desulfobacteraceae bacterium
AACGCTTGCGGCTGGAAATGGATATGTAGGACCGCAGGCGGCTAACGATCAAGAGTATTTAGAAAAAGAGTTGGACTATCTAAAGCGGGATTGGTCAAAAGATGCTAAGGGATATATCGGTTTTTAATTCCGGCACATGATGTAGTGGTTTGAGAATAATCCCTTTTTGAGGGCATTCAGCGGAAATTGTCGATTAGGAATCGTTACAAAATAACTTGATCTAAATACCCTGAAGGGCAGAAACTTATTTCCAAAACCCCTTAAATGACTGGGTATTTTTAAAACAAAAGATCAAGTAATTTTGGAGCCGATCCTTACCTGTCAAACTAAAAAATTATGAATGAAAAAATCCTACGATTTTCATCGGTATCTTTAACATTTCACACTTTGGACGATTATTAAAAAAAGCTCCGTTTTTTTAATCAATGCCTGGCACAACATATTGGGGGTTGCGAAAAACTGTATCTGCTTAGGATCGAAAAGCAAATAAATTGAACGAAATTACTTGTCTTTTGACCCATCTGCTTCGTTGCATCAAAGGCCGAATGCGTACAGTATTAAACCTTTAATACGCCTTACAGATGAGCCAAAATGCTTCGGAATTTCTGCTCAATTTATTATGTTTCCGATCCTTAGCGGAGAATCCTAATAATGCATCAATCTTTTGCCAGTTCGAAGATTCTCTATAGTATACCCAAGAATAGGTTGATTCTGATACAGTTCCCAAGGCGGATACGAAGAGGGGCACGGATTAAACTTGGAACCACCTGGTAAACTGACGAGTTACTGAATTGACTGGTTAATAAAATTTAATGTTTCAAGGGCACCCTTGACGAACTCAGAATTTATTATAAGCGGTTTTATAACCGATCAGGTCCGGATGGGGTATCCGAGCCATCAGGTCGCAATTTTTGGCTGTTTAAAAATTGATCGATCAGGCCGGGGATCCTATCCGGACAGGCGGTTGCCCTCCTCCATAGTCTCTGTTCATATCCGGAAAAATTGTGTGAGGAAAATCGCTTTTATGTCGGCATGATGGACCTCTTTAAACATTTACCGGCCTAACTTCAAGACGTTCAGCTTCCTTTTCCCACCAGAATCGATTATGATGCTAATTCTTTGGCATTCCATACACACCAACCGTTAAGGGAGTGCCGTACTCCATTGAAAAGGTGATAAAATGAGTTTGATGATAGAAGAACTGGATTTTCGGCCCACCCCTATCGGAGAACTGGTGTTGCGGCGCCGACGTTCGCTCCAACTCAAGGGTGTTGATATCTATGAGGTGAAGCTTGGTGAGTATTTTCTTATGTCAAGTTTGTTTCATGAGGCCGAGGACCAGCTTTCTAAACTTGGCCTTGGGATGCTGAAGAACGACGACCTCGACGTTGTTGTCGGCGGACTGGGGCTTGGGTATACGGCTGTCTCCGCATTGGAAGATAAGCGTGTAAAATCACTGGTTGTTGTGGAGTATCTGGAAGGGGTTATCGAATGGCACCAAAAAGGGCTTGTTCCTATGGGCAATACGCTGATGGCAGATTCCCGCTGTAAATTGGTTCATGCTGATTTTTTTGCAGCATCCCGTGACGTGTCTAAAAGCTTTGACCCGAAGTATCCTGACAACAAACATGATGCCATTCTTTTGGATATAGATCATACGCCGACAAACGTGTTACACCAGACAAATACCCGGTTTTACACTGAGGAAGGATTAGCGGAGTTGGCGCAGCATTTGAAACCCGGCGGGGTTTTTGGACTCTGGGCAGATGGTTTCCCGGAAGACTCTTTTACCGGCCTTCTGGGCAAAGTGTTCGACAGCGCAGAGGCTCACACAATCAAGTTTGATAATCCTTTTACCGGCACCACCTCTGAGGGCGCTGTTTACCTGGCAAAAGTAAGTCTTTAATTATAAAAGTAAGCCTTTAAAAAATAATGATCAAAAACAGAAAAAGAGGGCTTGGCCCTCTTTTTCTGTTTATATATTTTCAGGACAATGATCTTAGGATCATTAGATCATATCCAATATCCGGTCTTTGTTTTCCTTGGAAATCCCCAGAATTGTCCGGGCTTCGTCAGGAGTAGCGATTTCCCTGCCCAGTTCTTTTGCAATTCTCACGATGGTTTCAACTAGGGTAACGTTGGATGCCAGACTGCCGTCCGGAAGGTACAAATTATCTTCCAGGCCCACGCGTACATGACCTCCCATGAGAATTGCCGCCGTTGCAAGGGGAATTTCATGTTTACCAATGCCTGCGACCGTCCAAGTGGATCCTGCGGGGATGCTTTCAGTCAGGAAAAGCAGGTTTTTCACGCTGCCGGGCATTGAACCTGTGGCACCCTGAACAAAGTCAAAATGAAGGGGACCTTTGAGAATGCCTTTCTTCTGGAGGAAAACCGCATTGTTGATCATACCCGGCTCAAACACTTCAATCTCGGGTTTAACGTTAGTTTCCTTGAATACATTGGCCAGGAATTCAATAAACTGAGGGGAGTTTTCATAGATGATGCCGGGCAGGTTGTTGGAGCCTGTGGTGAATGAGCCCATCTCGGGTAACAGCCGAACGGGAAAGGCGCGGTCTTCCCAGTCTTTGCCCGCCCTTGCTCCTGTCGAGAGTTGAACGATCACATCAGGACTTGTCTTTTTGATCTGGCGAACGGTTTCCTTAAAAATATCCGGATCAAGGCTGGGTTTTTCCTGGGCATCCCTTGCATGGACATGAAATATGGATGATCCGGCTTCGGCACAGGCCTTCACATCCATTGCAATCTCTTCCGGGGTTACCGGCAAATGGGGATTCATTTTCTTTGTCGGTACATTACCGGTTAATGCTGTTGTGATGATCAGTTTTTCCACAATAAACCTACCTTAGTTTGAT
>PIVQ01000158.1 GCA_003354055.1 Desulfobacteraceae bacterium
TGTTGAAATCCACCCCGTGAAGATGAATCAGAGGAATCCGGCCTTCAAACAGGGCAAGGGTTGCGGATAAATCATATCCATACTTGAAGTGGTGTCCCGCATCCAGGCATACCGAAAGATCGTAATCCGCTATTATGGCGGAGAAAAGCTGCGGATCATACCAGAGGGTTTCAACGCAGATGCTCTCAGGATCATCCAGACCCGGTATCCAAAGGCCCAGTCCTTTCCGGGCCCTGTCTTTCCAGGATAAAATTTCATATGGATCCATCAGATCCCGATCCATATCCAGGTGAAGGGTATGCGTAGTGGGTGCCAGGGGAGAAAATCGATCCATCACCAGATTCAACGTATCTGCCGCCTTTTGCCTTTCCAGAGCCGATTCCCCTGTCAAACTTACATCCACGGGAAGATGGATGTTATAGGTCAGGTTCAGATCTTCACCCAGAAGTTTAAGTTCCCTGACATCATCCTTTGAAGGAATTACATCACATGGCAGGCTTTCAAACACCAGCAGTTCGATCTCGTCAAAAAATCGACCGGTTTGTCGTACATTGGGAATGATGTGATCCGGATAGATAAACGAGGTGGTACCCAGCCTGAACTTCCTTTTTTTTATCCCGTTTTCCATTGTCATTCTATCCCTGTAACAGATACAGGAGAAGTCCTCCGCAAAAGGCAGACACAAGTGCTGCCAGCAGCATCAACTCACAGGCCTGCCCAATTTTCTCAGGCCCGGGCTCTTTGAACTCCCCGCCGATATAAGGTTTTTCCACAAGCGTACCGTGGTATACATTGGGGCCGCCCATACGTACCTGCAGGCCCCCTGCAAACGAGGCTTCGGGAAACCCTGCATTGGGACTCTTATGGTTCCGGGCCTGGGACATGGCTGTGGTCACGGCCTGTTTCCCACGCTTCACAGAGACAAGCCCTGCTGCCATGGCAATCACAACAACCGACAACCGGGCCGGAATCAGATTGGCCAGATCGTCAATACGAGCCGCGGCCCTCCCGAACAGAATATATTTATCGTTTTTGTATCCCACCATGGAATCCAGGGTATTAATCATTTTATAGGCCATGGCGCCGGGTACGCCGAAGACCATGGCAAAACACAGAGGGGATAAAAACCCGTCCACAAAATTTTCAGCCACGGTTTCCACGGCTGCCCGGGTGATGCCTTCCCGGTCAAGGCTATGGGTTTCCCGCCCCACAATATATCCGACCATGGTTCTGGCACGGGCCAGATCCCCTGCGACCAGAGGCCGGGCCACATCCATGGCTGCCTGGGCCAGACTTCTGGCGGAAAAACAATAGAAAAGCATCAGCACCTTAACGCCTGTGCCGAAAAGAGGATGGATAAGGTCGGTAATATACACCACACCGACTGCAATGGCAAAGGTTGCCCCGATCAGCCCTATGGCAAAGACCAGGCCGGCCAGGAATGGTGACCGGATCAACCGTCTGATAGGAACTTCAAAAAAGCTAATAGCATTTCCCATCCAGATAATGGGGTGGGGAAGCCACCTGGGATCGCCCACAAGGACATCCAGAATAAAGGCTGCGGCAATTATCTGCCAGGAGATTTCAAACATATTTCCCTCTCAGGATTGTGGAGTTGCTTCTCATTGCCCCATTGTCCCGCCGCCCGGCTTAGCCTGACCCGGTTACTCACTGGCCAGGGCCTTTTTTATGCTCCGGGCCAGTTCCTGGTTAATATCCCGGGTTTTCAGGGAGAAGCGGACAAAGCGATTGGAAAGCCCTTTAAAATTTGTACAATCCCGGATCAGTATTTTATCCTGCCCCACCCTTTCACAGAACTCCTTTGCCGTGAGATTGGCAAGTTCTGCCAGTATAAAATAGGTGGGAGCTTCAAAAATCCGAAGACCTGCCACCCCGTCCAGGGTTGAAATAAACCGTTCCTTTTCCCTTTGGATGTAGTTCCGGGTCTGTTGGTAAAAGGGTAAAATCGTCTCCGGATGATTAAAGATATCCCGGATTACCTCCTGGGCAAGGGAATTTACACTCCAGGGCTGGTAATAGGCCATAACCTTATCAATCAGGAGTTTTGATCCGCTTAAAAACCCGGTGCGAAGACCGGGGATCCTGAAGATTTTGGACATGGATGAAAGCACTACCAGGTTTGGATATTCTGAATCCGAAACAAAGGACAGTTCTTCTGCATCCGCCACAAAGGGAAGGTACGACTCATCCATGACAAAACAGGTATCCGGATGCGCACGTATCAGCCGCTCCAAATCCGGTTTGGGAATCAGGGCGCCTGTGGGGTTGTTGGGATTACAGATAAAGACAAGATCGGATTGTTCTACCTGGGCTGCGATCAGATCCATATCCGGCTGAAAATTGGTTTCCTTTCCTGACAGACTATGGGAGTAGGCAATACCATACATGATACAGGCATCCTGGTAATCCGAATAGGTCGGCCCCAGAATCAGCACATGTCTGGCACCCAGTGCCACGGGAAGGGTATAAATAAAAAAGGTAGTGCCGTTCCCCGGAATCACCGTGGTTGGATCAATGCCATGGTATCGTGCAAAGCCCGCAGCCATGGATGCGGCATCCGGTTCGGGCAGGGCATGGATGGCCGAAATCTTCTCTTTGATCACCCTGTGAATCCTCTCCGGTGGCCCCAGAGGGTTCAGGTTGGAACTCATGTCAATGATATCTTCAACCGGGCACCCCAGCCGGGTTGCCAACTTTTGCTTGTTACCGCCGTGTCCTTGAATCATTTTCTTTTTTCTCAAGCTCCTGTCAATCGTATCAGGTCCGTTTTTTTACAGATGTTTATCAGACCGTTTTCTATATGAGTGCAACACCGGCTGCCAGAAAAAGAAAGGCCTCCAGGACTTCGGTCATGGCCCCGAGCATATCGCCGGTAATACAGTCCATATTTTTCTTATAAAACCTCAAAATTACAAAGGTTCCCAGGCAAAAGCCCAAGATTAGAACCAGGCCCTTATACCCCAAAAACAAAGAGATGAACAGGGGAATCAGGCAATAGAGAAAATCCGCGGTTCCCATGGGCCGGTTAAACAGATCTTTGCCTGTCCCAGGCCCTTTTCGCCCGTAATTTAAGAATTTTATTCCGAAGATCATGGATGCCCGGGCATAGGCCGGCACCACAATCAGGATTCCAACGACTTGAAGCGCAGAACCTGTTGCCTTCACAGACCAGAGTCCTGCCAGTTTCAGGGCCAGCCCCAGAACAACGGCCACAAGTCCCATCATTCCGGTTCTGCTGTCTTTCATGATTTCAAGGGCACGCTCCCTGCCCCGGTGGCTGAACATGCCGTCGGCCGTATCCCCGAGGCCGTCCAGGTGAAAGGCGCCGGTCACTCCGACCAAAAAGATTACGTCTACTAATGCAGCCACAGGTGCGGCCCATAGTTTTGAGGCAAGCCCATCCACTATCACAAGAAGCATACCGATGATAATACCCACCACTGGAAAAAACCGGACCATACCCACAGGAGAGTAGGGCGGATTTTTGCCGGCAGGCAAAATGGTAATAAAGGCCAGACAGGCCCTTAAGTCAGCAATAAATCCTTTATTATCCGTGGTATTCATATTTTAATTTCCACTTTCCTTAGGGTTCACGTCTCAAGCCTCGTCCTTCAAAGTCTGGTAAAAGATTCCCCTGGTCTGTTTCCGGGATTCAATCTTTCCTCTGGCTTCATAATCGTCCAATAACGCCTGGATAATTTCAGGCGCAGCCCTCAGCATGTCTGAGAGGTCCCGGCAGGTTGAGGGCCGCCTATGAATGGTTTCCAGAACCGCCTTGTCCAGATCTTTTCCCTTTCTCCTACCTGCTTTATCTGCCCGTTTCGGTACCCGGGCAATGATTTCCACCCCTTGGGGCCCCAGTTCCTGCTTTACCTGCTCCAAAGCATCCCGGGACGCAGGAGCAACGGTGTCGCATGTTCCCGGCCGGTCCAGGGAGTTGAGCTGAACCAGATCCGGTTTAATTCTGGATATGGCTGTTTTAAACAGGGCGACTTCCTCTGGTGTATCATTTACTCCGGGCAGAATAAAAATCTCAAGATGAACCCTTCCTTTGAACTCCCTGGTAAAGGTTTGAATGCCCTGAATAATGTCCTCAGGATCAAGGGAGGCACAGGGGCGGTTTATCTTTTGAAACCCTTTTTTTGACACCGAGTCCAGAGAGGGCACCACCAGATCAGCCCTGAGCAATTCTGATCTGACCTCAGGATCCGGCAGCAGGGTCGCATTGGTCAGAACAGCCACCCTAATGGCAGGTTTATTATCTTTGATATAGGCAATGACGCGACCAAGTTCTTTGTTAAGACAGGGCTCTCCTGATCCGGAAAAGGTAATATAATCAGGATCGTCGTTTTCAGCCCAATACTGATCCAGCTCAGCCCGTACCTTATCAAAAGGAACCCAGGCCTTTCGTTCAGTGGTCAGATCCGTGGTTTTCCCGCATTCACAATATACACAGTCCAGGCTGCAAACCTTGTGAACCACCAGATCTACCCCCAGGCTGACCCCAAGGCGTCTGGACGCCACCGGGCCAAACAGATGTTTGTATCCCATCAGAACCCTCCGGCCGGCAGGCCTTGGCCTGTTTTGGGCTTGATCTGCACATCTATACCTGCCACGGTAAGGATGACACGATCTGCAGCTTCCGCCACCCGCTGATTGATCAGACCGGCCATATCCCTGAACTGTCTGGCCAGATTATTTTCAGGAACGATCCCATACCCCACCTCATTGGATACCAGAAGCACAGGGCAGGACGCCTTTTCAAGGGACTGAACCAGGTCATCCACAGCAGCCATTATTGCGTCTTCATCGTCACCCTGGAACAAAAGATTTGAGGTCCACAGGGTCAGACAGTCCACCAGAATGACCCTGGCGGTTCTTGAAGCCTCTAAAATGGCCTCATGGATACGCACTGGCTCCTCAACGGTTTTCCAGTCCGCCCCCCGCTCGGCTTGATGCCGGTGAACCCGATTTTTCATTTCATCATCCGTGGGAACGGAGGTGGCCAGATAGACTTTATTATCCCCGGCCATTTCATTGGCTGCGTTCAGGGCATACCTGCTCTTACCGCTTCTGCACCCCCCGATTACCAGAGTTATTTTTCCTGAATTTTCCATCATCTCGTATGCTCTCGATTATAGGCCTTAAAATAGGCAAGAATATAATACCCATACGGTGAGATGCAACTTAAAAATAAGTCACTCCGTATACAATGTTTCATGTTGTAATTTCCATCCCGATTAAAAAAACATTGCCAAACCGTAAAATTATGGTTTACCTTCAGAGATCTGCCGCTCGGTTTTTTAAAAAAGTAAAATCGGCTTTTCCCCAAAATAGTTCTTAGAGTTTTTTAAAGGGAAATTTATTGAAAGACTTTCTTAGACATACAAATACTATTGACTGGCACCATCCCGGGATTAAGTCAAAGGCCAGGGAGCTTAAGTCGGGCAAAAAAACAGATACTCAGATTGTCAAAGCCTGCTTTGAGTGGGTGAGAGATGACATCAGACACATCCATGATTACGATCTCCAGACGGTCTCCTGTACCGCCTCTGAGGTGCTTGCCTCAGGATCCGGCATTTGCTACGCCAAAAGCCATCTTCTGGCAGCCCTGCTCCGGGCGAATCTCATTCCAGCCGGGTTTTGCTATCAGCGCCTGAGCCGGGACGACAATGGACCGCCCTATTGCCTTCACGGGTTAAATGCGGTGCACCTGTCCGGATTCGGCTGGTACCGTATTGATGCACGGGGAAACAAAGAGGGCGTAGATGCCCGGTTCTCACCACCCGTAGAATACCTGGCCTTTGAATGCCGGCTGGCAGGGGAAACCACCTTTCCTGAGATAATGCCCGATCCCCTGAATATTGTGATTAAAGCCTTAAAGCAGTATATTGCTAAAGATGATCTCTGGGATCATCTGCCGGACACCGAGGCTTTAGAAAGTACCGGAGATGCCCATGCCCCTAAAGTAACGGCGCTGCCTTAACCTTTAAAAACAAGGAATAATCCTAAAATGAAACCTCTGGAATTAGTCGTAATTCAAGGCAGGTATACCATTCACAGACTGGATAAGACCCAAAAAATTCCAGACACGGTTTTTGGCAGCAGTTTCTATTCCGTAACTAAAACAGATGACGAATTATCCGTGGTCTGCGAATCCGCATTAATCGTTCCTGCAGATCAATCGGAAACCGGTTGGTCCTGCCTCAAGGTCCTGGGTCCCCTTGAGTTTTCCTTAACCGGAATTCTGGCGGATCTGTCCGACTGCCTTGCCAGGGCCGGAGTCAGCATCTTTGCCGTTTCCACCTATGATACGGATTATATCCTGGTTAAAACCCAGGCCCTGGCCGATACTACAGCCGTGCTGTCTGCTGCTGGACATAAGATCATCAGAACCTTGGATCAGGATGATCCGGAACCTGCTGAGACGAAAACCTCTCCTATTGCCGACACACCGGAACCACCCTATTATGCCGTAATATTTACCTCTGTCCGCACTGAAGGGGACGAGGGATATCAAAAAGCAGCTGAGGAAATGGTCGCACTGGCTGTCCGGCAGCCGGGATTTTTAGGAATGGAATCTGCCAGGATTGAGCTGGGGATCACCGTCTCCTATTGGTCCGACCTTGAAGCTATTCAGGCATGGAAAACCAATGCCGCCCACATGGTTGCCCAAAAAAAGGGAAAAGAGGCATGGTACTCAGATTACAGGATCAGGATATCAAAAGTTGAGAGGGAATACGGGCTTACAAGATAGTCTAGTTCACTGCCAGATCCGATATCCCATATCATACTCGCACGACTGTATGTTCCACAGTCGTTTCCCATCCTTCTATTTGATCTAACAGATATGTTTCATCTAGGAAAACCACCTGAAACTTCAGGTAATTTTCTATTTTATGTTAATTTTTTCTCAAGTTTAACTTTTTTTAGATTACAGGGTTTACAAGACCCATTGTTTCATGTAGTGAATAAACATTCAATATAATGATATTTTATACACTGAAGGAGGCAGGTGTGATCAACAGAACGACTGTCATCGCTTTGGGATTGAAGCCCGTGACCCGGTCCATGTGTCATGATTTTTATATAAAAATCAACTCCGAGTGTAAAAGCCCGGGTGCCATTAGAGAATCCATATCCTGGTGGCAGGCGGATAAAGACAAACTCAACCATCTCTGGTGGGTACTTAACTACCATTCAGACCATCTGGATCCGGACCGGAGCCTGAGAGCTTTTGTGGAAAATCATCTGGATACCCTGGCTGTGGGACAGAAACCAGAACCTGTACCCAATACAGAAAATAAACTAAATCAGAAACTGGAAAATTAGCTGTATAGATTTTCCAGTTGGTTTACCCGCTGGTTTATCCGTCGGAGACCCCGCCTATTCAACCTCAGGCGGTTCAAGACTGCCTGCCCCCCATATATCCACAATTTTGGTATTTCCCGGATATTCAACCGTCTTGTACTGGGTAATATTGGCAAGGGTGGTAGTGATTTTTCCCAATCGGTTGGCCTGGGATTTTATTGACTTCACGCTATTGCCTGAGGCAGCAGCTTCTGGGTCCATTTGCAAAAGTTCGGAATATCCGATAATGGCCTGGAGGGGCTGATTAATTTCATGGCAGACTGCCCCGGCCATTTCCAGGACTCCCTGGAGTCTCTCCCGTTCAAAGGTTTCTTTTTCAGCCGCCCTGCGTTCTGAAATATCGGTAAAGGTGCCGATTGTCCATGCCATGGGATTTTTACTGTCCGTTGAATTCAAACGGACATGGACCGGAAACTGGGTCTTGTCCTGTTTGACCATATCCATTTCATAGTCAGCCTTTCCCCTGGTGGACAGCCCCTCATAAATCGTTTTGCCGGCAAACTTAAAATCTTCTTCAACCGCATAGATTATTTGCACGCTCTGGTTCTGAAACTCTTTTTTACTTTCATACCCGAACATGCGCACCATCTCGGTGTTCACCCACTTGAACACCCGGTCTTCCACCAGGGCAATGCCCACAGGTGAGGATTCCAGGATTTTTTCAAGAATCCGGCCCTGCTCCCAGATCTGGCTCTCAGCCTCTTTTCTTTCAATGGCCAGGGCCACATGCTGGGAAACGGAATTTAACAGGCTCAGATCTCCCGGATGGTAAGCGCTTTCAGACGAATAATCCTGAATGACCATGGCACCGATGACCCGGTTATTAACGATCAGGGGTGCACCCAGCCAGATTTTGCTGACAACAGCCTCGTCTTCTTTTAGTTTGCCTACCAGTTCGAGGCTGTCCTTTTCATAAAAAATCATGGGGGATCTGGACTGGATTACCCGCCCGAGAAAAGAGGGAGAGCTGCTGAAATTTAAAATTGTTTTTGGATTATCATCCATTTCATTGACATAAAAAGGAAAGGAAACCGCGTCCTGGGCATCATCGTGGAGAGCGATAAAAAAATTGTCCACCCGGAGAATTTTATTCAATGATTTGTGGATTACCCCGTAGAGACCCTTAAGATTCCGGGTATGGGAAACCGCATTGGAGATTTCATACAGAACTGCAATTGTTTTCTCCAAACTTCGCTGGCTTTGGCTGTTCCCAGATTCTTTCATCCCGTACCATCCCGTCTGTAATTACAGATAAATAGGGCGCATTATTCCACTAATATCTTATTTAATCAAGCCCTTTTCGCGAATATTAATTGGAGGATCGCCAAATATCAACAATGGTGGTATCACCTGGATATGAAATGGTTTTGTACCGGGTAATTTTAGAAAGCCGGTTGGTAATTTTGCCGATTCGATTGGCCTGAGACTTGATCTCTTTTAATGCTTTTGGAGAAACGGTCTCCGGAGACTCAAACAGGGTGGTATACCCGAGAATAGTCTGGAGGGGCTGATTGATTTCATGACATATGGCCCCGGCCATTTCCAGAACACCCTGAAGTTTCTCCTTTTCTACTCTTTCCTCATGAGCCCTTTCCAACCGGGAAAGATCGGCAATGGTGGCAATGGTTTGTCTTTGGGGGGCGTCCTTGCCGGATTCGGTGATAATCATATGGGCCGTGAACCGGGAGCCGTCTTTACGAACCAATTCAAAATCAAAATCAGCCCGCCCTTTCAGCTTCAGGGCAGCCTGGATCATCTTGCCCGCCTTTTTATACTCTTCGTCCGAGGCATAGATAATGGAGGCCTCATGGTCGGTAAGCCCTTCTTTTGAGTCATAACCGAGCATCTTCACCATTTGGGTATTCACCCATTTAAAAACCCGTTTTTCCACCAGACAGATCCCCACGGGCGAGGATTCCAATATGGTCTGGAGCACCTGCTGCTGTTCTTTGAGTTTACTTTCCGCCTCTTTTCTTTCAATGGCCAGGGCAATGTGCTGAGAGATTATATTCAACAGGTGAAGATCAGCCTCCTCATAGGCATCCGGAGACTCAAAACTCTGAATGGCCACGACACCGATCACCCGGTCTTTAATGATCAGGGGCGCACCCAGCCAGATCTTGGAGACAGTCCCGATGACTTCCTGGTTCTGCTGCCTGGCAAAATCAATAATATCCTGCTCGTAATAAATCCGGGGCTGTCTTGAATCAATGACCTTACCGGTGAGGGAAGCGGTTTCGCTGAAATTGAAAATTTCCTCAGGCATCGCATCCTTTTCATCCACATGATAGGGAAAGGTAATGGAATCTTTTTCCTCGTGGTGAAGTGCGATATAAATATTTTCAACAACCAGGATGGTATTCAGGGCCTTATGAATATTAACAAAAAGCTCTTCCAGGTTCCGGGTATTGGAAACAGCCTGGGAAATTTCATAAAGAACTTCCAGGGTTTTTAACTCATTCTTTTTTTCCCCAAGCTTGTCTCTGGAGATCTCTGTTTCCATTTATTTTCCCTAAATCCTGATTTTCCTTGTTTTGGGTTTGATTTTTGTTTCATAACAAGGTATGTGCCAGTATAGCAGCAGCCCTGTTAAAAGAGTAGAAATTTATAATATTAAAATAAAAGATACCTGGATTGCCCCTTATGAAGTCCATCGAAGAAACCTCCCTCCTTTACGAAATAAGTGAATCCCTGAACCAGCACATGGACATGAAAAAGTCCCTGTTCAAGGTCCTGAGTGTATTATCCGAATCCCTGAACCTAATCCGGGGGATAATTTTCCTGACCAATACGGAATCCGGTGAAATCCGCATAGAAATTGCTCACGGCATTTCTGAGGAAAAAACAAAACAGATAAAGTACTTACCGGGAGAGGGCATCATCGGCCAGGTCATTCAAACGGGAAAACCTGCCGTCGTCCCCAGAATAAGTGAAGAGCCTCTTTTTCTGGACAAAACCCATTCACGAAACCTGACCCAGGGCCAGGACTATTCCTTTATCTGCGTTCCCATAAAAAAAGGGGATCGTGTGGTAGGCGCCATCAGTGCGGACCGCCCCTATGAGGGCAAACGCTCCCTGCTCAACGGAGAAAAACTTCTCTCTGTTGTGGCCACGATGGTGGCCCACCATGTAATCAATATCGAAACCATCCGGGTGGAAAAAGAACAGCTGAAAACCGAAAATATCCGGCTTAAATCCGAGCTGGAAAACAAGTACAGCTTTACCAACATTATTGGAAACTCCAATAAGATGCGTGAAGTACTCCAGATGATCTCCCAGGTCTCATCCTCATCCGCCACGGTCCTTATTCGCGGAGAGAGCGGTACCGGTAAGGAACTGGTGGCCAACGCCATCCACTACAACTCGGCACGAAACAAGAACCCCTTTATCAAGATCAATTGCGCCGCCATCCCGGAAAACCTCATTGAAAGTGAATTGTTCGGCCATGAAAAAGGAGCATTTACAGGCGCCTCCCGCCTGAAAAAAGGAAAATTTGAACTGGCCAACAAAGGCACTATTTTCCTGGACGAAATCGGCAATATGGACCTTTCAGCCCAGGTCAAACTACTCAGGGTTCTCCAGGAAAAAGAATTCGAAAGGGTGGGCGGTTATAAGCCCATCAAGACTGACGTCAGAATCGTGGCCGCTACCAACTCCAATCTGGAAGAGAATGTCCAGAATGGTAAATTCAGGGATGACCTTTATTTCCGCCTCAATGTTTTTCCCATCTACATCCCATCTCTGCGCATGAGAAAAACAGATATCATTCTCCTGGCAGACCACTTTCTTGAAAAATACAGAAAAGAACACGGCAAGGACATCAAGCGGATCACCACCCCGGCCATTGACATGATGATGGAATACCACTGGCCCGGCAATGTTCGGGAACTTGAAAACTGTTTGGAGCGGGCCGTGATTCTCTGCAACGAAGGCGCCATCCACTCCTATCACCTGCCCGCCACCCTCCAGACCGGGACCAAATCCAAAACCCTGCCCCTGTCTCTGGAAAATGCAGTGGCCAACCTGGAAAAGGAAATCCTCATGGATTCCCTGAAAAACACCCGGGGCAACATCAACAAAGCCGCCAAACTCATCAACATCACGGTGAGAAAATTTTCCTACAAGGCTACCAAGTATACTATTAATTATAAGGATTATCGGTAACAGGTATTCATATACATAGAAATAAGCAAGGAGAGTTGTGATCTCAGCCGAAGAAAAAATTAAAAAAATCACATCATATTTTCACAATATTTCGAATATATCTTCATCCGATTTATCTATAATTAATAATATATTTTATCCGTCCACAGTAAAAAAAAACGAATTTTTTGTAAAAGAAGGAGAAAATTCTGACAAGTTTGGATTCATTATTTCTGGAACCTTTCGATACTTTTATATCGATAAGGATGGAAAGGAATATACAAAGTATTTTGCCCTTGAAAATGATTTACTCATTGCCTATTCGGCAATTCTTTTAGGTGAGGTATCAAAATTTTATATTGAAGCCCTTGAAAACTCGGAAATTCTTATCTCAAGTTTCAACTCATTTAATGAGTTGACTGAGAATAACTTAAGCTGGAATAAAATTGCCAGAAAATTAATAGAACAACA
>PIVQ01001724.1 GCA_003354055.1 Desulfobacteraceae bacterium
TTAATCAGACTTCAGCTGTGGCCGGAGAAGTAACCAAGGATATTACTGATGTCAGCCAGGCCACAGATAAAATGAATACTGGAAGTCAGCAGGTTATGGCCAGTGGAGGTGAATTGTCCAGACTTGCAGAAAAACTAAGCGAGATGGTTGGGCAGTTTAAAATAGCTTAAGAAGCGAGCTTTTTTTCTATGATTGTTTGCGTGCCATACTTGAACCATTTTTCCTAAGTCTGATTGATCATAAAAGTTACAATAAGACTTGGTCACCTCTTTAACTTGACTGTTTTATACCTTTTTTTCCTCTATCAAAGACAGGAGTGTGTCAATATCATAGTTTCCCGCTATATGTTGCAAGCCTTCTGCCAGGTCTTTATTCAAGCCAACAATTTTTTTTATGGTTTTTTCAATACCTGTCATACTTCCTATTAGAATCTGGTCTTTCAGCTCCCTATACAGGGCGGCGGGAAGACGGGTCAGATCATCCCGGGAAACCTGATTGACATGGGGGGAGGCATCTTGATCCTCATAAATAAACTTTATGTTTAAGTGTTTTTCCATGACGGAAAAAAGCTTTTCTTCAAGGAACGGCTTTTTGATGAAATCATTACAGCCATGATTAAGAATTTTTTGTCGTTCTTCCTCAAAAGCATGGGCGGTCACGGCGATGATGATTGTCTTCTGTCCTGCCTTGGTTTT
>PIVQ01001725.1 GCA_003354055.1 Desulfobacteraceae bacterium
TCTTTGGTGGCCTGTCTCTGGCTGTCGTTAAAGTAGGCAGGTACTGTGATGACCGCTTCTGTAACTGTCTCGCCCAGGTAATCTTCAGCCGTCTTTTTAATGTTGGCCAGAATAAAGGACGAGATTTCAGCCGGGCTGTGCTGTTTTCCCCGAAGGTTGATCCGGGTATCACCGTTGCTGGCAGGCTCAATTTTGAACGGAAGATTGGGAATATCATTCTGAATGATGTCTGAATTGAATTTTCTTCCGATAAGCCGTTTTACACCAAATACGGTGTTTTCAGGGTTGGTGACTGCCTGGCGTTTGGCAGTCTGTCCAATGATTCTTTCTCCGTTTTCACTGAGTGCCACGATTGACGGGGTGGTTCTGCCGCCCTCGGCATTAGTGATGATTGTGGCTTCTCCACCGGCCTCCATGACCGCAACACAGGAGTTGGTTGTTCCTAAATCGATTCCAATAATTTTTCCCATTACATACCCTCCAAGATATCTTTAATTTTCTTCAGTTTTTTCAGTTTCTTTTTCAACTCTTTTTGAAACAACAACCATGGCCGGTCTGATGAGCCTGTCATGGAGGAGATAGCCCTTTTGTAACACAGTGGTGACTGTGTTATCAGGAACTTCATCGTTTTCTTCCTGGGTAACCGCCTGGTGGAAATTGGGATCAAAGGGTTGATTCTCAGCTTCCACAGGGAT
>PIVQ01001726.1 GCA_003354055.1 Desulfobacteraceae bacterium
ACCTGCGAAGAACCGCCGACGAATTATGAACACAATGATAACATCGTTGGCATCAGTGTGGATATTGTCCGGGCAATCCTTGATCAATTTAAAAAAAAGAATGAGGTAAAATTGTTGCCCTGGGCAAGGGCTTACAAGATGGGCGTTAACACCCCAAACGTTGTTCTATTTACCGGAGGCCGGACCCAGGAGAGAATCAACCTTGGATTTTCCTTTATCGGCCCTGTCATCACACGAACCCACGGCCTTTTCTCTTTAAAAGAAAAAGACATTTCTCTGACCGGTCTGGAAACCATTCATGACAAGAGCCTGGTAATCGGCGGGATGATTGGGGACTGGCGGACAAAATATTTGGTTGACCGGGGAGTCTCCGTGGACAAGGTGCCTAACCATATCCTGAATCTGAAAAAAATATTACACAATCGGATAGACCTGTTTATCTCTTCAGATATTGAGCTCCCCACGCTAACCGAATCTCTTGGGATGTCCCATGACATCTTTCAGATGAGTTATATCATTAAGAAAGCCCCCAGTTTTATCATGATCTCCCGAGGCACTCCGTCTGCAACCGTTGTTGCCTGGCAAGAGGCATTCGAAAACCTGAAAACAACAGATTTTTTTGAAAAAACCGCTGAAAAATGGAGTGTTATTCTGGGCTATCCTATTGCGTTTGACAACCGGCTGGGTTTTATAA
>PIVQ01000869.1 GCA_003354055.1 Desulfobacteraceae bacterium
CTCCCTGTCCGAACTTGGAGATACAGCCGTGCATCCTAATTCAATCATGCTGTTGAGTGACCGGCAATTCCAAAATCCCCCTACCGAAACCGGATTGGAGTATTTCAGTTCCCGTGTGCCCAATCCTCTGGCAGACAATACCCTGGCCCTGGAATGGTCCCCGGTCTGGTCCCTTACCCGGAACTGCCGGAGATTTGTCCTCTCCGAATCCCTGTACTTCCACTATTCTCACCCGGACGGCAGCACGGAGATCCGGTATGCAGTTCCCACATTCAACGGCACAGCCTCGGGGAACTGCCTGGAGGAAGCCGTGCTCCACGGGCTCCTGGAACTAACGGAACGGGACTGTATTGCAATGTGGTGGTACAACCGGCTTCACATGCCCGGAGTAGACCCGGACAGTTTCCATTCCCCGTATTATGAACAGCTCAGGGAGTTTTACCACACCCTGGACCGAAGCATCTGGGTGCTGGACTTGACCAACGACCTTGACATCCCGGTCTTTGCAGCCCTGTCCAAACAGGCGGGACAGCACACGGAACAGATCATCTTCGGATTCGGCTGCCACCTGGATCCGGATATTGCCCTGCACAGGGCCCTCACCGAGATGAACCAACTACTGGCCCAGATGGTACTTTCAAAACCCCGGAGTGATACAAAAGGGAGAGTCTTTAGCAGCCATGCCGATAAATGGATGCGCTCCGCCACCTGTATGAACCAGCCCTGGCTGGTTTCGGACACGCGGAAACCTCTGAGGCTGTCACCGGATTTTTCGCGGGTGGTTGTCACCGATCTTCTTGACGGCATCCGGCTATGCCGGGAGCGAATGGAAGCCCAGGGCCTGGAGGTGCTGGTAAAAGATCAGACCCGGCCGGAAATGAAACTGAATGTGGCCACGGTAATGGTGCCGGGCCTGCGCCATTTCTGGCCCCGGTTCGCGCCGGGCCGGCTCTATGACGTGCCGGTGAAACAGGGCTGGCTGGATCAGCCCCTGTCTGAGGCGGAACTCAACCCCATTCCCTTTTTCCTCTGACAGGCCGGGTGCGCCATGAAGCCCCCCACAGCCCAGGTATTTGGAAATCACGGATGACGGTACCGCCAAGGTCGTTTACGTGTGACCTTTTTGTCCTAAAACAATTGCGGAACAGCGGGTATCAGTTCCCTTAGATGCGTGATGAAAAGCGATTTAAGACGGCCTTGGGTCGCCATATAAATCTCTCTTCGTGTATCAATTTTTAATACAGAGGGTTTTACCGTCTTGCTTTCAAATTTAAAAAAAATTCTAAATAATTAAACACCAGGATATGAGGCTATAGTTTTATCAGAATAATACAACCCGCCCACCGAACTATCCAACTCCTCATCAGTGAGCTCATCCGAAGGTACCGGCGGTAAAATTAAATGCATTATTTCACTGGTATTTTCCACCATGCGAAATTCAATCCCTTCCGGAATTTCGATGTCGTTGTCTTTAAATACTTCCATGGGATTTGCCAACAACTCTGTTTTGAATGCTTCATCTTCCCATGCCTTTGCCACCATCTTGCCGTAAGCTTTCTGAAATTCTTGTGGGTCCATAGTGCCCTCCTGTTAAGGTGATTACATACTATTGGCGAAAATACTCTAAAGATCAAATGGTTACATGTAGTCAACTCATATCATTATGCCCGAAAATGGTCAAATTAATTCTATCTCAGACGGCTGCTAAATGAGTAGATGAAAAGCGACACTTGTGTCTATAAGCTGTCGCTTTCGTCCCTAATCTTCGACCACAATATATGGTATGCGGTAGTGTTTTGACTTTGTGGACCGACGGCCAATATTATCGGAAATAAAACTGACATCTCCTGTCAGATTAAATCAAAGCTTTTTCAATTTAATATCTCTCCTGCATGGAGACCATTAATTTTATAATTTATTTATCCTTGGGCGAGCCTCTTCATCGAATTCGTTTTAAGGAACATTCTTCTGTGAAGAAAAAGGCTATATTTTAAATTTATTCACAACCTCCATAAGCTTTTCAGACAATCCTGACAGTTCTTTCGACCTGACATCAACATGATCACTGTTCTCAGTCATCTCATTGGCTGCCTGAGTCACTTGACTGATATCCTTTGCGATCTTAGTGGAAACAGTGGAGCTTTCTGAAATATTATTGTTTATTGCATCGATTCCCTGTGTGACATGGACAATATTTTCAGAAATATTTTGTGTTGTCACGGACTGCTCTTCGACAGCCGATGCTATCATCAAAACGATTTCATTTACTTTGTTGGAAACATCTGAAATATCCCCTATCTGTTCAACGGTTTTTCCAGTAGACGCCCGCATTGTTTCGATTTTTTCTTTGATCTCATTTGTAGCGTCTGCGGTTTGTGTTGCAAGATCCTTTATTTCATTTGCAACAACAGCAAAACCCTTTCCAGCGTCTCCAGCTCTGGCGGCTTCGATAGTGGCATTTAATGCCAATAAGTTGACTTGATCTGAGATGTCTGTGATTACCCCAACAACATAACCTATATCGTCTGCTGCATTCCCAAGTTCTTGAATCTGCCCGGAAGCCTGATTTGTTTTTAAAACGATATCTTCTGTAATTTCTTTTGCAGAGACTGTATTTTTTGATATTTCATTAATTGTGTTGCTCATCTCCTCTGTTGCAGAGGCGACCATCCCCATGTTACCTGTTGCCTGTTCCATGGAGGCCGCAACAGATGTCATACTGATACTCATTTCTTCAACTGCAGCTGATACGGAATTCGAATTATCGGCAGTCTGTTCTGCTCCTTTTGCCATTGTCTTGGAAATTTGCTCAAGCGTTGTTGATGATTCGTTTAATTCATTTGCATTCTGGGCAACATCAGAAACA
>PIVQ01000870.1 GCA_003354055.1 Desulfobacteraceae bacterium
AATATCATCTACCTGGTCCAGGGATTTCTCATTATAGTTATTGCCTATTTATGGCTCGAATACACACGGATGGACGGTACGTTTAAATTTGTTTATCCATTGATCATTGCCGCCATCATTGTGACCACGCAATACGTAATCGTGGAAACCGGCGGGCGATATATTTATAAGCGTCTGGGACCGTTTGTGATCCGGATGGCAACCTTTTGGATAATTTCCTTTGCCGGTGTTTTTATCGGATTTACAATGGTCTACTTCAATGCCCAATGCCCCGGAGTTGAAAAGATATACCCGGATATTTTTTATTTCTATTCTGACCACCCGCTCCCGCGGCCCGGCAGAATAGCAGTATTTTATAAAATCATTCTTATCCCGTGGATTCTTTCCATGCTTTTGCTGACCCAGGGAGAATTAAAAAAGAAGCTGGATAAAGAACTGACGGTCATAAGAAAGATCAATGAAGAGTTAAAAAAGAGAACAGTTGATGATGAAACGGCAGCTGAACAGAATCACACCCGGGATAAGAAAAGCTTTTGTATCACGTCAAATGACGGGGATAAATATATCGCGTTTGCTGATATTTATTATATTTCAGTGGCAGACCACTATTGCGAACTTGTGTTTAAAAAAGACGATGTTTTTTTAAGGGAACTGGTCCGCCTGTCTCTTAAGGAGGCTGTGGCAAACCTTCCCTCAACGCATTTTGAACAGGTTCACCGTTCCCATGCGGTCAATCTGCACTATGTGAAAGAAATTGTCGGCAAAGGCCAGTCTTACCAGCTTCGAATGGCAGGCACGGATGAACTGATCCCGGCCAGCCGCCACCGCGTCCGTAATTTTTTACCCAAACTCAAGGCCATTTTGTCGCACTAAGAGCATGAACTGATTTTTGAATAACAACCGGGCCGGGTTTACATGCGATTGCCCGGGCTATTGCTTCCCTTTGGATTGACAGACGGGCGGGGCCTTAAAATTAAGTCCCAGCAGGCGGAAATAATTTTCGCCTAGAACAATATTCCTGAAGGCTGTATCATCCACATGCTGAAAAACCCGGCTGTTCACCTCCAGTTCCTCCCTGTACACCTCCAACGTCTTTTTCCGTGAGGCGACAAAATCCGTACCTGCCAGGATCCTTGCAGAATACTTGTTGAAGAAGGGTATGAACAATTTCAGGTCTTCAGGTTTATTAAAATAATAATCCTGTAGCACCCGCCAGGAAACGTCCAGGATCAGGTTGGGGCTTTTATCCAGATGTTTGCTCATCAGGGCGATGTGGTCGGCTGCCTTCATGTCTGTCAGTTCCTTTGACAGCCCCATGTGAGCCCAGACAATGATGTTGTCCGGGTATGTTTTCAATATATGGGCCATTAAAGGTTCGTACCGGGTGGGATTCTCATTGTTGCCCAGGTCCGAATGCAGGGTCATGGGCAGCTTTCGGTCTTTCAGCACCGCCATGAACGGCTTCCATCTGTCGATCTGTTCCTTGGTCACCGGCCTGTGGTGATTCTGAAACAGGGCCTGCTTCACCACGTTGAGTTCCCCCACCCATTTGAAAAGCCCCGGATATTCCCTGTCGTACAGACGGATCATGTCCGTTACGCCCTCCGGCTCAGCCAGATCCGGGAAGGTCATGGAAAGAATCATGTGGACCCCTTTGGGGGCAAATTCCACAACATTGGCCGCATTCGCAAAATCGTTCCTGATCGTAGGTACCACCGGGGTGCCCGGGCAGTCCAGATAATAGGTGCAGGAGGAATCCGGCGGCAACATCTGGCCGATGCCGAAGATGTTGGCAAACAGCACCCCGGTTTTGTTAAAGTATTCGGTAAGCTCGGTAAAGGGCACGGCCGGGCCGCCGAAGGGCCTGAAATGATTATGGGCGTCCACCACCAGGGTGTAGGGTTCAGTGCTCCTGTCATAGCAGGTGCTGTAGGATGTAAGGTCCCGCTTTGCATGGGCTGCGCATCCTGCCGTCAGAAAAAAAATCATAGCCAGTGAGAATAAAACCGACAATACCAGTGTGCTCCTGTTTCTCATAAATCTCTCCCTAAGGATCGGCTCCAAAATTACTTGATCTTTTGTTTTCAAAATACCCAGTCTTTTAAGGGGTTTTGGAAACAATTTAGAGCAAGTTATTTTGTAACGATTCCTGAGTTAATTAAGGTTTGACTAAAAAAAGAACCTGTTCCGGCCCGCCGGTGCGGGTCAGTGTTTCCCCCGGCGCATGAACCCTGTAGTCATAATTGCCCTTGCCTTTCAGCACCCGGATCTGCTGTCCCGGTTCCAGGGAAATGGTTTTTTCCCAGTATTTTTCAACCGGTTCCAGGGGATAGGTGTCAAGGGTTTGGGGACTCAGCATGGCTGCGGAATTGCCGCCGAAGGGGGCACCGGAAAAGGCCAGATATACCCGGAAGACCTGTTTGCCTGTATTTGTCAGGGCAATGTCCATGATATCCTTTTTTCGCACGGACCTGAATTTATGCCAATCGGGGAGAAGGTTCGCCTCGTCCAGTTTAAAGTCGGCCGACCAGATCTTCCCGGTCTTGTACCGTTCGTTGACCCGGGTTGAGATCTTCGACAATTCCCCTGCCAGGCGGGCAACGCCGGGACCTGTGAGAAGTTCCCGGTCCTGCACCACGATTTTCCCGTTCGAGATCACCGTTTCCACGGCAGAGGGGGTACCGCTGTAAATAATCAGGGGAAGAACATTTTTTGCGTCAGGGACATAGGGGGCAAGCTTCAGCCGTTCCCGGGAAAGCAGGGTGATATCCGCCTCCTTGCCCGGTTCCAGGGAACCTGTGCGATGGTCGATTTTCATAGCCTTGGCGCCGTTGATGGTGGCGGCCTGCATCACGTACCAGGCATC
>PIVQ01000871.1 GCA_003354055.1 Desulfobacteraceae bacterium
AGCAGGAACAAACAGATTATGAGTGCATTACTTGGAAAAAAAATCGGGATGACCAATGTGTTTTCCTCCGATGGAAAACTCGTTCCTGTTACTGTGTTGCAGGTCGGACCATGCGTGGTCACCCAGATTAAAAACGAAGAGACAGACGGGTATACAGCGCTTCAACTCGGTTTTGATGAAAAATCGGTTGAAAAACTGAACAAGCCCATCGTTGGGCATCTGAAAAAATCATGCGACAAAGGTTTCAAAGTTCTCAGAGAATTTCGAGCCGACAGTGTGGATGGTGTTGAAGCAGGTGCTACCATCGGTGTTGACGTGTTCTCCGTAGGTGATAAGGTTTCTGTTACCGGGATCTCAAAAGGTCGCGGCTTTCAGGGTACCATTAAGAGACACGGATTCAGCCGTGGGCCTGAAACCCATGGTTGCAGAAATCACCGTAAACCCGGTTCAGTGGGTAACTCAGCGTGGCCAGGAAAAATTATTAAAGGCAAGAAAATGCCGGGTCACATGGGTGTGGATAAGACCACTGTAAAAAATCTTACGATTGTGGATATTAAGCACGACGACAACCTTCTTTTGGTCAAGGGCGCAGTCCCGGGCTTTAAAACAGGGGTTGTTGAGGTGCGGAAAGCTGATGTAAAAAAGTAAAAGTTTTACTGCCCTGTATAACAGGGTGAACATCAGTCTTGTAAAAAAGACAAAAATGCGGCTATGGGTATTGCAAAATTATCGCAGTGATGCATAGCTGATCAAAATTAAAGAGGAAGAATAATGGCTGCTGTCGATGTATTAAACAGTGCAGGTAATAAAGTGTCTGAAGCAGAGTTGCCTGACGAGATATTCAGCATTCCGGTCAAGACAAGCGTTCTTCATGAGGTCGTTCGGTCCCAACTCGTTGCAAAACGGGCTGGGACAGCTGCGTCTCAAACGCGTGCTATGGTAACCGGATCTACTAAAAAACTTTTCAGACAGAAAGGAACCGGTAACGCCCGGTCGGGAAGTGTTAAATCTCCCCTGAGAAAAGGCGGTGGGGTCATCTTTGGTCCCAGCCAACGTTCCTATGCATATAAAGTCCCCAAGAAAGTTCGCAGGTCAGCCCTGAAGATGGCACTCAGTGCAAAGCTTCAGGACAAGAACCTTTTTGTGGTTGATGCGCTTGAGCTTGAAGCGATCAAAACCAAGGCTCTGGCAGATATTCTGGCGACTCTCAAACTTGGGGATCTCCTGATTGTATCTGATTCCGATGACCTTAACCTTGCGCTTTCTTCACGAAACATTCCTGACGTTAAGGTGATTAAAACTGCAGGTCTCAATGTGTATGACATCTTAAAGTTTAAAAACCTTCTGCTGGTTGAATCCAGCATCGAGAATATCAAGGGGAGGTTAAGTTAAAATGAGAGAATATGATATCATCAGAGGACCTGTCATCACTGAAAAAACAACCCTTCAGAAAGAACTTCATAACCAGGTAACCCTGAAAGTAGATAAACGGGCCAACCGGATTGAAATCAAAGAAGCTGTTGAGAAAACGTTCAATACCCAGGTCAAACAGGTAAGAACTATACAGGTTAAAGGTAAGGTAAAACAGCGCGGTAGAATCATTGGCAAAAGAAAAGATTGGAAAAAAGCCATTGTCACTCTGATGCCAGGCCAAAGAATCGACTTTTTTGAAGGTGTTTAAAGAGGTATATATATGTCAACTATAGTTAAGACAAAACCGACATCTCCCGGAAGACGTGCTCAGGAATACCTTTCTTTTGAAGAAATTACCAAAACAAAACCTGAACGCCGGCTGACCAAATCGCTTAATAAACGTGCTGGTCGCAACTCTTACGGAAGAATTACCGCCAAACATAGAGGCGGTGGTGCTAAGAAAAAATATCGTATTATTGATTTTAAGAGGAATAAGGATGGAATCCCGGCCAAGGTATCGGCCATTGAGTACGATCCCAACCGAAGTGCTCGGATTGCACTGCTTGTCTATGCAGACGGTGAAAAAAGATACATCCTGGCCCCTCTGGATATAAACGTTGGAGATATTCTTGAAACCGGCCCTGAGGCTGATATCAAGCCCGGCAACTGCTTGCCGCTGGAAAATATTCCGACAGGTACCCGTATTCATAATATTGAACTGAAGGCGAACAAAGGCGGCCAGATTGTCAGAAGTGCCGGCGGCTACGCAAGGCTGATGGCTAAAGAAAATGACTATGCGCAGGTGTTGCTGCCCTCCGGTGAAGTCCGCATGATTCACCTCAAGTGTAAGGCAACCATTGGTCGTGTGGGTAATGAAAAACACGGTGACGTGAGCATCGGTAAAGCCGGTCGTTCCCGCTGGATGGGCAGACGTCCTTCCGTGCGTGGTGTCGCCATGAACCCGGTTGATCATCCAATGGGTGGTGGTGAAGGTCGTTCATCCGGTGGTCGTCAGCCCTGTACGCCTTGGGGTGTTCCCACCAAGGGGTATAAAACCCGGAAAAGTGCCAGAACAGATCAGTATATTGTAAAAAGAAGGGCTAAAAGAAAGTAATAGGTGAATAATTATGGCAAGATCATTAAAAAAAGGACCCTATATCGCAACAGAACTCATGAAAAAAGTTCTGGACGCCGGCAAGTCCAACAGCAATAAAGTCATTAAGACCTGGTCTAGAAGGTCCACCATCTTTCCTGAGATGGTCGGGATTACCTTTGCAGTTCACAACGGGAAAAAGTTCATCCCTGTTTTTGTAACTGAGAACATGGTTGGGCATAAGCTTGGTGAGTTTTCACCTACAAGAACTTTTTGGGGTCATGCCGGAGACAAGAGATCCAAACGGTAATCTTGATCTCCCATGATAAGAGGAAATAGTGATATGGAAGTTAAAGC
>PIVQ01000872.1 GCA_003354055.1 Desulfobacteraceae bacterium
GTCCCTTTGGTTTTAGAAGAGGTAAAACTGACTTTCCCCTTAAGGTAGGATTCTCCGAATAATTTCATGGAATAGGTACCAAGGCCCCGTCCGTTACCGTCCTTGGAGCTGAAATACCGTTGAAATATCCGTTTTTGTACAGGTGTCGGAATAAAGGACTGATTCCATACCTTAAAAGAGATCTCTTCATCGGGCAGGCCCGTTACGGTGAGGCGAATAGTCCCTTTTCTGGGCGTGGCCTCCAGAGCATTGATGACCATATTGCTCAGGATTCTGGACAGGAGCAGGTGATCTGTTTTAAGAACCAGGTCCTGTTCCGGCCAGGATGCGGTGATTTTTCTGTCAAAAGAGGCTTTATGGCCGCTTGCCACAGTGTTCAGCTCTTTTTTGATCTGGCTCAAAGCCACAGCGGTTTTGGTCGGGGTATAGGTGGCATCCCTGTGGTGGGAAAAATCTTTTTGAATGGCGATTTCACTGACCAGCCGTTCAATGGTGTTGCGGATGGCTGAGACCTCTTCATTTTTGGGATTTCCCATCTCCAGCAATTGAATATTTCCGTAAAGGGCGGTCAGGGTATTGTTGATATCATGGAAAAATACCCGGTCCATATTCAGCCAGAATTGCTGCTGGGTAACATCTTGAGCATAAAAAAGAACCCATTTATTGCCGTCCACGGTGATGGGCTTGGCCTTAACCTGGAGGCAGATATCAGAAACAACGCCTTTCCGGTCCGACACCAGGGCACAGATCTGTTCATATTCCTTCTGGTCTGCGATAACGGACATCATGGCAATGGCAGCCCCGCAGGTGCTACAATGCTCAGTTGTGCCGCATCCATGGGGTTTGTCAAATGCATGAACACATCTTAAGCTTTCTCCAAGCCGCAGTCCTAAAGCCTTCTGAATATCCGTAAGCCCCAACCCTTCCAGAAAGGCATGATTCATGGCAATGATCTGCCGATCCTCATTGAGTACAACTAAAATACCTTCAGATGCTTCCAGCAATGCATTCATCACCGGACTCTGGTTGATATCCATGAGTTGATTTTTAAATTTTCGTCGTTCCGTTCTTTGTGCCGGGGCAAAAAATGTTTCCATGGTTTGAGACTTTCCGTGATTTGATCGCTTTGGATAATTCTTTTGAAGAGTAGTAGTGCGGCAAAGGCATGTCAATAAAAAAAACCGGCTACCCTTCCTGGGTGACCGGTTTTTTTTGGCTACCAAGTTGCCAGCAATTTTAGTTGCCAAACTCTTGAAAGCTGGTCGGGATGAGAGGAATTGAACCTCCGGCCCCTGCGTCCCGAACGCAGTGCTCTACCAGACTGAGCCACATCCCGACATTGAAGACGTTAATTTTTATACTAAAATGAATTAAAAGTCAATTTAGAATATATCTTCCTTAAAAAATACTCTCTTTTATAATGGTGGCTTCCCGGCCAGGTCCAACGGAAACTATTTTAATGGTGACGTTGGTAAGTTCGCTCACGCGATCCAGATAGGCTTTGGCCTTTTCCGGCAGCTTGTCGTACTCGGTAATGCCGGAGGTGTTTTCTTTCCAGCCCGGGTGGGACTCATAAACCGGTGTGCATTTTTCAAGTATTTTGATTTCAGGCGGAAAATTTTTAATGACTTTGCCGTCGTACTCATAACCGGTGCAGATTTTGATTTCATCCAGATCATCCAGAACATCCAGCTTGGTGATGGCAAGTCCTGTGAGGCTGTTCAGACGGGCTGCATTTCTCAATATCACCATATCCAGCCAGCCGCACCTCCGTTTGCGGCCCGTGGTTGCACCGAACTCAGAACCGGTTTTCTGGATTTTTTCCCCGATTTCATCAAAGAGTTCCGTGGGAAAGGGACCTGCTCCGACCCGGGTGGTATAGGCTTTAACAATACCGATAATTTCATTCAACTGTCCGGGACCTACGCCGGAACCGTTGGCAGCATTACCGGATACGGTGGAAGAAGAGGTCACAAACGGGTAGGTACCATGTTCAATATCCAGGTGGGTACCCTGGGCCCCTTCAAACAGAACGGTCTTGCCCTGATTGATACCTTCAAACAAGGCCACGGAGACATCTGCAATATAGGGAATAAGACGTTCCCTGATTGCCAAGATCTGGTCAATCACCAGTTGCGGATCCATGGTTTCAGTTTTGAAGTAGTGCTCCAGGTAAAAGTTTTTTTCTTCCATCAGGGTTGTGACTTTTTCCTTGAACAGGTCAAGGTCCAGAAGATCACAAAAACGGATGCCTCTCCGGGTCGCCTTGTCTTCATAGCAGGGACCTATACCCCGGCCGGTGGTGCCGATTTTATTTTTTCCCTTTTTTACTTCGCGGGCTTTGTCGATTTCCTGGTGATAGGGCATGATGATATGAGCCCGGTTGCTTACCTGAAGCATTTTCGGGGATACATCAATATTATTATCTGTCAGATAATCGATCTCATCTAAAAGTACAAACGGATCCACAACCACACCGTTTCCGATATAGCATTGTTTCGCCTGAATGATCCCGGACGGAATTAAATGGCTAATGATCTCTTTGCCATTAACCACCATGGTATGGCCTGCATTGTTTCCGCCTTGAAATCTGACCACGCAATCTGCATGTTCACTGAGCAGATCTACTATCTTTCCTTTTCCTTCATCACCCCATTGGGTACCGACAACAACTGTATTAGTCACGATGTCTCCTTTTTTTTCTGAAAAAGCCCTTTATAAGCGCTCTTGTTTCTTCTTCACATATGCCTGACACAATCTCAGGGCAGTGGTTTAACCGATGATCGGATGCCATTTCATACAGGGAAACAACAGCTCCCCATTTTGGATCGGATGCACCAAAAACAACACGGTTGATTCTG
>PIVQ01000873.1 GCA_003354055.1 Desulfobacteraceae bacterium
TTTTTGATTCTGGATAACCCCCTTGGTGTCTGTAACCGGCCTGACTTTCTAGATACCCAGCTTAAAGTTGCACGCTCGTTAGGGGTTCAGTGCATTTATCTAACCGGCATAAATGATACGGGTTCAATTGAATTATTCCCCCACCGCATTGCCATTCGTAAAGGTGACCGACAATTGACCATAGACAAAAAAATCTATGATAAACTTGAAATAATTGAGCAGCACTTGGAGGGATAGTGGACTCTCGAATTTTAAATCCCATAACCGCTCTTTTTTCACGATCTGTCAAAAAAAAAGTCAAATTTGAAGAAATTGATCATGTCGTGAAGGAAACGATTTCAGGATATTCTGACATGGAACGGCAGCAGGCCATTTTAGACATCTTGAATCACCTTGAATCACAGGGAGAGTTAAAATTGCCAGCCCGAAGTAAAACGGGATGGAACCCTTTAACCGCCCTACCGAGGTATGCAACCTTGATAAGGCCCCAACAGGATGCTGAAAAAAAACTTCGTAAAAAACAGATTGCCGAAATTCGAGAGCGGACCCCCTGGGAACCCAATAAAATGGCCATCTTTGCCCACTCCCTGACGACAAAAAAACAATTGGATCTGGCAAGGGCTGTGAACAATTATCTTCTTAGCCGAAAAGCTGACGAAGCAGCCATCCCCCACCGGGAACGGGCGCTGAAAATATTCGGCAATGAAAAGATTTTAGATTCTTATACAAAGACAGGTCTCTTTTCCGGCCGGATCACTCTCCAAGATCTGGACTGTTTTTACTGCCCCGAACCTTTTCCATATGATGTGCTCTCCTTTGATCCGAAAAACACCTGCGACCTGCCCCTGCTCTTAGTGGAAAACAGCGCCACATATTGGAGTTGCTGCCAGGCGAATCGATTAGACCACCCCTCAGGTGGCGGGTTCTTTGCTGCCGTGATTTTCGGTAAAGGATTCAAAACATCCAATGATCACCAGATCCTGGTAAGCCTTATCCAAATTGAAAATCAGACACATAGTAATGAAATTCTTTATTTTGGAGATCTTGATCCTGCCGGACTAAACATTCCGCAAAAAATCAATGAGACCAGGATAAAAAACGGTCTGTCACCGATTCTTCCCGCCACCCCATTGTATCGGGCCCTTCTGGATAGAAACATAAAAACTGAATACCAAAAGCCACAGGAACAATACCATGATCCCAAATGGGCAGAAAATTGGCTCGGCCCGGATTTGGCAGATATATATCTACATGCCTGCCATATCAGCAGATGGCCCCAGGAAGCGCTGACAGCAACCGATATCGGAATGGCAATGACCGTTTTGAATAGCCCCATTTCTGGAGGGTAATTCCTTTTCAATCTTATCCCAGAACCGGGAATTTTTCTTTCAGCTTAATTTCCAAAGCTGCCAGAGTTTTTTCAATTTCATTAGAAAGGGATTCATTGTGGTGACTTTGATTTCTACTCTGCATTTCCTATTCCTTCACAACTATTAATTTATGCTGCCTAAAAGATCCCAATGATCTAAGCTCAGTCTGCCCCTGAGCCGTCGCCAAAAGACCTTCATCGTATTTCTGGAGCCACAAAAAAGTTTGCGTATAACGCCCCATAATATCAATCAGACCCCGCCCCATATCTGTTGCCAAAGAAGGGGGAGTTAGTAACTTTTTGAATTAAAGCCAATGCCTGCTCTAATTCAGCCGCATTTTGTTCGAATCGTTGGCGATTGATCGTATACCCTTGAACCAGGTGCTCTTTGAAACGCTGAGTGGCCCAGATCCGAAACCGGGTTCCTTTTTTTGAGTTGACCCGGTATCCCACAGAAATAACAGCATCCAAATTATAAAATCGGATTTTCCTGCGTACTTTACGATTACCTTCCATCCGAACTACCGAGGAGTCCTCGGTAGTTGCTTCTTTGTTCAGTTCCTCTGATTTATAAATATTTCTAAGGTGAAGGCCAATGGTGTCGGAAACCTTTCCAAATAGCTCCCCCATTTGAGCCTGAGACAACCACAAAGTGTCTTTTTCAAGTCGAATCTGAATCTGGGTTGTAAACAACCTCTTTTTTTAACCGTGCAATCTGCCATTCAATGCCTTTGGATGTCAGACCAAGCTTTTCCGCCATTTGGGCAATGGTGATTTTGGGATCATCCAGGATCAGAGAGAAAATTTTCTCCCTATTTTTTATTTTCTCCCTAGTTTTCTCCCTAGTTTCACCTGGTTCCCGGGTGGTTATATAGGTTGGCTTTGGAAATTCAAGACTAAACATGGTGTTGTATTCAATTTCCAATTCCGGGCCCCCTCCCCTTCTCGAGGCTTCATGGACCCGCTCAATGCCCGAGCCCATTTTTTCCATATAATCACACCGGAGTAAAAGGCTTGCAATATTGGGGTTGCGGCAAACACTCCTGCAACCGACACTATCGATAGGTATATCACCGTTTCATGAGAGTAATCACGGTTCTGTATACTGATCATCAGATCAATATACTGTTGACATTCCCCTGAAAAAGATTACAATATTTACATATTTTCAGGCCAAACCTGCTGTGAGGCAGGGACGGAAAACCACGGGTCTCGAAACAGAGACAGCCGGGTTGCAGCCTTAAGTTTCCACCTTTTCACTGCAGTTCGGATCAACCTAAGCAGAGCCCCGTTTTTAAGCAGTTGAGGATCAATGGTACGTTTTGATAACGGGGAACGACACCCCCCTGGAGACGAAAATATGGGATTTGCACTTGAACCGCATGACCATTATCTCGAAGTTGTCTTTGACGGTGTATTGGTAAAGCATACTGTTTTATCTTCTTTAAACCAGTTGCTGAACCATCCGGAGTATTATGATAAACATTCCCTG
>PIVQ01000874.1 GCA_003354055.1 Desulfobacteraceae bacterium
ATTTCGGTAGACAGGATTTCCTTTTTGCCTGTGATCAATGCGCCGAGCACTGCTGCTGCATCGTCCCTGGCAGATTCATTTTTAATACCGTATTTTGCCTGGGATGTTTGGTGCGCACGGGATTTTAGCAATGCACGGAACCTGTCTCGGGTCGTTTCAATCTTCCTGAAAAAAGCTGACCGGATCGACAGGGTCTTATCCTCGATGATCTCAATTTTTCCTGCCCGGGCATAGGCTGACCCGAAAATTCCCTTGTATTGCATGTGCAATTTATAATCAAAACCACCGGGGTTTGAGAAATTCCGTATAGAGTTTAAGGGGCTGGTGAATTTAATTTTATGGCCGTAACCGGGTAAAGAACCAGCCCGGGGCTCATTTTTCTTACCTTGATATATGCTCAGGTTGATTCTTCCGGAGGTTCTTATGGCTGGCTCTCCCGGCAGGGCAATGGTCTCACAAAGAACTACCACCCGGCTTTTCCTGGCATAATGCCGGGTAAAAGAATCAATGGTCCCAGTGATTTCATAGGGTGAACCATCGGCAAATCTTGAAATGTGACCGGAAGGTTGATTTTGGTTTTGAATGCCGGCCATGGAGACAAGCCCCCAGAAAAACGCAAGAATGCAGCAGGCAAGAACAACGGGTTTAAACCGGTAAACAAAGAGGTGAGTTGCCATCAGGAACAGGACGAATCCCACAGCCGTCAGCCATACAGGCAGATCAAGGCAGGCGCGGCCGGACAGAATCCCTGCTGCAAGAAAAACAGCAACAGGAACAAGCGGCGGATAAACAGGATTCAGCAGGTGTTTCACAAACCCTCTCCTGTACGGATAAAAAAATCTTAACGAATTGACAACACCCTGGAAAAACTGAATGTCCTACCGGATGCATTACAGAAAATATATAGACGTTGTTTAAAAGCTGCGTCTAAACATTAGAATTTTGGGTTTAGGGGTCGCGCAATAATTAGTTCACGTTCTGTTTGCAAAATACCCAATGTTTTAAGGGTTTTTGTAAACCGATTATGTGAAGTTATTTTTGCGCGGTCCCTTAGCTAAAGGCGCAGGAAATTTTTAGGGTAGCCTTATTTGATGCGCTCAATATCAGCCCCAAGTCCCTGGAATTTTTGCTCAATGGCTTCATATCCCCTGTCCATGTGATAGACTCTGGAGATCTTAGTTGTGCCCTCTGCAATCAGTCCTGCAATAACAAGGGAAGCACTGGCCCGAAGATCCGAGGCCATAACAGGAGCGCCCTGAAGGCGTTCCACCCCGCGGACCATGGCATAATTACCATTGGATATGGAAATATCCGCGCCTAGTCTCAACAGCTCATTGGCATGGATAAAGCGGTTTTCAAAAATTGACTCATGGATCACGCTGTTGCCGCTGGCAACGGTCATCAATGCCATGAACTGGGCCTGCATATCAGTGGGAAACCCGGGGTAAGGCAGGGTTTTGATATCAATGCTCTTGATTTCCCCGTTGCCCCGGACCCTGATGCTGTCCTCAAACACATCAACCCTGGCACCTGCATCCCGAAGCTTGCTGGTAACCCCGCCGATATGATCCGGAACACAGCCCTTGACCAGCACATCGCCGCCGGTGGCAGCCGCTGCTACCAGAAAGGTTCCGGTCTCAATACGGTCCGGAATAACCTTCACCTCAACCGGATTGAGTTTTTCCACCCCTTCAATGGTGATAATGGCAGTACCAGCCCCTGAAATTTTGGCCCCCATTTTAATCAGAGCATCAGCCAGGTTGACGATTTCAGGTTCACGGGCAGCATTACGCAGTACACTTTTGCCCTTTGCAAGCACAGCAGCCATCATGAGGTTTTCAGTACCGGTAACCGTGGGGATGTCAAAGTAGATTTCACCGCCCGTAAGCCCTTCGGTTTTGGCTTCAATATATCCGTGGTCAATATTGATTTGGGCTCCCAGCGTTTCAAGACCTGTCAGATGCATGTTCACCGGTCTTGCACCAATGGCGCAGCCGCCCGGCATGGAAACCTTGGCATGACGAAACCGGGCCACCAGGGGCCCAAGCACAAGAATCGAGGCTCGCATCTTCCGGACCAGATCATACTCCGCTTCAATTTTATTGATACCGGAACCGTCCACAGTCAGGGTATGGTCCTCAAACTCACATTTGGCACCGAGATCTTCAAGCAAAAGCTTGATAGAGCTGATGTCCATGAGTTTGGGCACATTTGTGAATGTGGTCTTACCGTTTACAAGGATACTTGAAGCAATTAAAGGGAGGGCCGCATTCTTGGCTCCGCTGATGGAGACCTCTCCTCTGAGCTGTCTTCCGCCGTTGATCTGAATCTTATCCATAGGTCTTTTACTCGTGGGGGTTGATTACAAAAAGGGTTTTGGTAAAAAGGCCAAAACCCTTTTTTTCTTTTTAAATGGTACCTGGGACGAGAATTGAACTCGTACACCTTTGCAGGCGAGGGATTTTAAGTCCCTTGCGTCTACCAGTTCCGCCACCCAGGCACATTACCCGGACTAAATATATTATTCCTGTGGATTTTGCAAGAGCAAAATGACCTGATGACCGGAGGCATTTTGGAATTATCTGAGTATCTGAACCCGGATAAGATCCATGCCCACGGTATTAGGACTCTAAATGCTTTTTTCTTTTTGATGTGTAATCACACTGTTGGACTTTACAATTTGGACAGTCGGGACATGAGGGGGAAGGATCACCTTTCACAAGTTGCTTTCATGGGTCAGGAACAGTGCTGGTATTTGTCTTGTGTCTTTTTTCCTTTTTTAGTACAAAAGTATTAAAAATCTGTCATTAGAATTACTATGGATAGCCTGGTCGTTTTTCAGGCTATCCAGATGTCGAAT
>PIVQ01001727.1 GCA_003354055.1 Desulfobacteraceae bacterium
ATTCAAGAGCATAGAGATAGAATACAAAACGCACAACGACACTTAAAAGCTAATTTAATGAAAGTTCAAGCTAAGAGACAGCAATTACTTGCCCAGCTACAGCAATTAGATACCGCAAGCTCACTTGATAACAGTGAAGCGCTTACAAATCTTAGTAGTAATGCAAAACAACAAATGCTCAGTGCCGGTGCTAATAGTGTGAGTGTTATCATGGCGCAAGCTAATGTAACGCGTAATATGGTGCAATATTCCCTTAATTAGAAATAACATTGTAATTAATATTTTATAACGGTAACTATTCAGCCACACCTTTAATAAATATATCAGGTAGCTGATTTTTGAAGAGTAGCTCAAGTGCTAAGCTTGCAGATACATCTTGTTTTCTGCAAGTCGAGAGATAGCTTCTGATCAAACAAAACATCTCTGTTCCTTGCATGCTCCTGAAACACCCTGATATCTTTTCATGAACCGCAATTTCCGCCATGAAGCGTAAGACATCATCTTGATAATTTCTTAACAGCTTTAACAACGGCCTGGATTTTATTCGCTTTAATATCACGTGCTGGCCTTTTACACGGCTATTTTCATCTGGTGGAGGGCATTTAACGTCACCTTGAGCCAATATGTGTTGATACTTCTCTATATAGTGCGCTTTTGTGTCTGCATCTAGCTCGGGGTTATCTATTTGATGT
>PIVQ01001728.1 GCA_003354055.1 Desulfobacteraceae bacterium
TTGATGTCCACAACTCATATCAATGAAATCTGCGACATTGCAGACAAACATTGTGACGGTCATGTTCGTTTTACCACTCGTAACAACATCGAGTTCATGGTAGATTCCAAAGACAAAGTAGAACCCCTGAAAAATGATCTGTCCTCCAGAAAATTTGACGGCGGATCCTTTAAGTTCCCCATCGGTGGTACCGGTGCCGGCGTGACCAATATTGTTCACACCCAGGGCTGGATCCATTGCCATACACCTGCTACTGATGGTTCCGGTACTGTAAAAGCTACCATGGATGAGCTGTTTGCTGACTTCCAGGATCAAAGACTTCCTGCACAGCTGAGAGTTTCCATGGCTTGCTGCCTGAACATGTGTGGTGCGGTTCATTGCTCTGATATCGCTATTCTCGGATATCACAGAAAACCGCCAATGCTTGACCATGAGTACCTGGACAAAGTGTGTGAGATTCCTCTGGCTGTTTCTTCTTGCCCGACTGCTGCAATCAAGCCGTCCAAACAGAAACTGGCTGACGGTACAGAAGTAAAATCTGTAGCCGTTAAAAACGAAAGATGCATGTACTGCGGTAACTGCTACACCATGTGTCCTTCCATGCCTCTTGCTGATACAGAAGGTGATGGTATTGTTCTGATGGCTGGTGGTAAGGTTTCCAACAGAATCTCCGCTCCCAAGTTCTCCAAAGT